>NZ_JBAUSA010000439.1:0-2640 GCF_049581465.1 Caballeronia sp.
TTGAACGGCACCGTCACGTTCATGCCGCGACCGCCCGATTGGGCGAACGCATGAACATCGGCGGAAAACGCACCGATGGTGCCCAGCACGCGCCCGTATTCAATCGTCTCGCCCGTTTGTTCGGCAAAACGCGCATGAATCCACGGCGAGCGGCTGTGAGCGACAGGATTGCCGATCACCGCGTACCGGTCGATGTCACCGTGCTTCGTCGCCGAATTCATTATGCGTTCTCCTTCGCATCGGGCGTGCCCTCGCCGGCCGGCTCCTCCTGCGACCCTCCAGCATCGGGCGCAGGTTCTGCCTGGGTATCCGCTTCCGCCTGCGCCTCAGCTTCGCTTTCGGCGCTCAAATCTTCCGCCTGGATCACGTCTTCAAGCCCCTCGTCATCCACCTCATCCTGCTGCGCCTCCTGGTCCGCAGACGAAGACGCTGCCGCACCCGCGGGCGCGTCGATCACATGCAGCAGGCGGCATGACGCCTCGACGGTGAGTTCATCGAGACTCATCACATCCAGCATCACCTTAGTCCCGCGCGCGTGGACGCCCAAGCCGGGCACGTGCAGCATCAGCGGGATTTCATCGAGACGCACGAGATCGTCCTTCACTACGGCCGCGACGACATGCTTCTTATTCTCCTGCTTCAGCCAGCGCAGGCACCAGAAATACTCCATGCGGCGCTGGTAGTCGGCATAGGAGGAATACTGATCGTCAAAACCCTGCACCACCGCGAACAGATCCGAGTCCTTCGGCTTGAACGGCGCGACGAGCGCCGCTGTCACGCCATGCTGAACGCACGCGAGCAATTGCCACTGGTTGACCAGATCGACGTATCGACGCAGCGGCGACGTGCTCCACGCATATTGCGCGACGCCCAAACCCTCGTGCGGCGCGGGCGTGGTCTGCATGCGCGTGCGCTTCGGGCCCGGCGCGCCAAAACCCCGTTGCGAGCGGTAAATTCCCGGCACGCTGTGATCGTTGAGAAACGCGCCCCACGATGAATTCGCAAGAATCGCCAGTTCGGCGACGATCAAATCGAGCGGCGACCCACGCCGGCGCGGCGAGATCGTGATGTGCTCGCCTTCCACGTAGAAATTGAAGTCGTTATTGCGCTGCACCTCGCGCCGCAGACCGTAACCCGCGCGCGCTTCCTGGCGCTTTTCGAATAACGCCTGGGCCAGTGGCCACAACACCGCGATATCGTCCTTATGCGGATAGTCGCCGCTACCCTCCGCAAGCGACTCCTCGGTGACGTGGTCGTCCAGGAAGTTATGCCGAAGATTGCTCTTGATGAACACGCGCTCCGCACGCGTTTCAGTCGCCACGATCTCCTGCGTTTCCCGATTCACGATGATGTACAGCGACAGCGCCGGCCGCAGCCCGCCCTCAGCCAGCGTGAACGCCTCCACGACGCTGTCGGGCAGCATCGTGATCTTGTCGCCGGGCATGTACACCGTCGACAAACGCGTGCGCGCGATTGCGTCGATCATGTCGCCACGCGAGATCCCCAGCGCCGGCGCGGCGATATGCACGCCGATCCGAACACGACCATCGGCGAGATGCTGGACCGAGAACGCATCGTCGATTTCAGTCGTCGTGACGTCGTCGATGGAAAACGCCTGCACGTCGGCCTCGGGTAAATCGTCCGGCAGCGGCGGCACTGTGACAGGCGCGAAACCGGTTCCGTGCGGGAAAAACTCCGACAGGAATCGCGCTTCGTGCAACGCCCGCGCCGACGCGATTCCGCCGACTTCGAGCATCAGGCGCGCTTGAGAAATTCCTCGTGTGGCGGCGGCAGCATCGAGCGCCTTGTATTCGATCGAATTCTTGTCCGGCTTCGTCAGCAAGCCGATTGCCTTGCCCACGAGCGCGTCCGGCAACTTCCCGGCGACAAGTTCCGCTTCATAACCGGCCTGCACGAGCGCAAGCTGGCGCTTCTTTTCAAGCCCCGCCAGCGCCATCTGCAACTGTTCTTGCGGCGCGCGCTGATATTGGCCACGACCCTTGCGCCGGAAATACACCGGCGAGCCATGCATGCGCAGCACGAGCGCGGCGCGTTCGGTGGCGCCGAATTTATCGCCGAAGTAATCCGCGCCGAGTTCCGCGAACGGGAATTCTTCTTCCGGCGCACATTCCCACAGGAAATCCAGGTCGATGTCCTGCGCGATGGCGTCGGCCTGTTGCATCAGGTCGGCGGCGCTCGGCTTCTCGAACTCGATCAATACGTCTTTTGCACGCACCTTCGCGCGCCGTCCGCCCGGCAACTCGACCTGAAACGCGTCGTTTTGCTTCGACAGGACAGCGCCGGCCTTGAAACTACCCGATTCCTCGAAAAAAACGTTCACTCAGTACTCTCGAAAGACAGTTGGCCGGCGTGCGTCACGCGTTTGCGCGCACGCCAGCGTTAGAAGGACACGCAAGGCCACGCAATTTCAGGCCGCAGCAGCCGGCGGACGGGCCGCGCAAAACGCGAGCACCGCGTCCAGATAGTCGGGGAAATCGCTGATCGCGTGATTGCTGCCCTGGATCAGCGTGGTCCGTACATTGGGGTAATGATCAAGCATGGTTCGATAGTCGAGCACTTCGTCGCCGGTTGCCGCTATCAGGTAATAACGTTCGGGCCGCGTAATCGATTCCACCGACA
>NZ_JBAUSA010000440.1:0-2045 GCF_049581465.1 Caballeronia sp.
CCGTCTTTCAGCACCAGCCGCGCTGTTTCGATGGCCTTGAATTCCAGATGGCCGCCGCCAATCGTGTGGCGCGTGCCGTCGCGGGTGACGAGCATTTTCGTGCCGACCTCGCGCGGCGTCGACCCTGCCACGCGCGCGACCGTCACGAGCACGACGGCGTCGCCGTGTGCCAGCATGTGTTGCAGATCGTGCAGCCAGGCTTCCATCGAATACGCTCCAGGTGGTTTAACTCAACGAACGCTAGTTGACAGGGGCCGGGTGGGCCCGCGTCGCGGGCGTTGCTTGGGCGACGTCCAATGCCTGCGCGTCCAATGCATCGAGGATCGCTTCGGGCGTGGCTGGCGCGCGCAGCGTGGGTGCGTGCGTGGAGCCCGGCGCCGCCGATGCAATCGCTGCGCGAATCGCAAGCAGCACGGAAAAGCCGAGCAACAACGGGGGTTCCCCCACCGCCTTGGAGCGGAACACGGTCGGCTCGACGTTCTGGTTGTCGTAGAGCGCGACATTCAGCGCGGCCGGAATATCGCTCACCGACGGAATCTTGTAAGTGGACGGCGCGTGCGTCATCAGCCGGCCATCGCGATTCCACCAGAGTTCTTCGGTCGTAAGCCAGCCCATGCCTTGCACGAAACCGCCTTCCACCTGGCCGATATCCAGCGCCGGGTTGATCGACTGACCAGCGTCGTGGAGGATATCCGCGCGCAGCAAGCGCCATTCGCCGGTCAGCGTATCGACGACGACCTCAGACACCGCCGCGCCATACGCGAAGTAATAGAACGGTTGGCCGGTGAGCGTTTTCGAATCCCAATTGACCTTGGGCGTCGAGTAGAAACCATCGGACCACAACTGGACGCGTGCCAGATACGCGGCGGCAACGAGCTGGTCGAAGGACATTTGCGCACCATTCGAGTCGACCACGCCGTTGTGGAAACGCACGTCTTGCGCACGTCCGCCGAGCTGCCTGGCCGCGAGTTCCGCGAGCCGTCCGCGAATGGTCAGCGCGGCCGCTTCGGCGGCCTTGCCGTTCAAGTCGCTGCCGGTAGAAGCGGCAGTGGCCGATGTATTCGCGACCTTGGAGGTATCCGTTGCGGTCACACGCACGCGCGATAACGCCACGCCCAGCGCATTCGCCACGACTTGCGCGACCTTCGTGTTCAGGCCCTGGCCCATCTCCGTGCCGCCGTGATTGACGAGCGCGGAGCCGTCCTTGTACACGTGTACCAGCGCGCCAGCCTGGTTCAGGAAAGGTACGTTGAACGAAATGCCGAACTTCACCGGCGTGAACGCGATACCTCGCTTGAGCACGGGACTCGATGCGTTGAACTCGGCGATGGCCCTGCGTCGCTGCGAATAGGCGCTCGTCGCGACCAGTTCGTCGGTCAGCGGCGCGATGATGTTGTCTTCCACCGTTTGTCCGTACGGCGTCACGTTGCGCTCTGTGATGCCGTAGTAATTCACGCGACGCACATCGACGGGATCGCGTTTGAGCCGATGCGCGATTTCATCGAGCATCACTTCCATCACGAGTGCGCCCTGAGGGCCGCCAAAGCCGCGAAACGCCGTGTTCGACTGCGTGTTCGTGCGGCAGCAGAGCGCGGTGATTTCGACGTCCTGCAGGTAGTACGCGTTGTCGAAGTGGCAGACCGCGCGAGTCGCAACGGCACCCGACAAATCCGCCGAATAGCCCGCGCGCAACGCAATCTCAACGCGTGCGCCGAGCAGGCGGCCATCGTCGTCAAAACCGGCTTCGTAGGTGTAGACGGCGTCGTGGCGCTTGCCGGTAATCATGAAGTCGTCGTCGCGATCGGCGCGCAGTTTGACTGGCCGGCGCAGCTTGTGCGCCGCCAGCGACGCGATGCATGCAAAGATCCCCGATTGCGATTCCTTGCCGCCAAAACCACCGCCCATCCGGCGACATTCGCACGAGACGTTGTGGGTCGGCCAGTCGAGCATGTGCGCGACGAGATGCTGCATTTCGCTGGGATGCTGCGTGGAACTGTAGACGAGCATGCCGTCGAGTTCCTTCGGAATGGCGTACGCGATCTGCC
>NZ_JBAUSA010000441.1:0-1579 GCF_049581465.1 Caballeronia sp.
GGCTTGCCGTGCTGGCCGCCGAGCACTATGGCGCGGGCGAGGTCGAGGCGCGCGACGTGCGCTTCATCGACGACCGGATTGTGGTCGGCGACGTGGCGATTCCGTTCGAGGAAGTGATCATGCAGGCGTACCGGGCTCGCGTGCAGTTGTGGTCCGATGGCTTCTACAAGACCCCGAAGCTCTACTGGGATCAGGCGAAGATGCAGGGCCGGCCATTCTATTACTACTCCTATGGCGCAGCGGTCACCGAAGTCGTGATCGACACGTTGACCGGTGAAATGCGCGTGCTGCGCGCCGATGCGTTGCACGACGTGGGTGCGTCGCTCAATCCGGCACTGGATGTGGGACAGGTGGAAGGCGGCTTCATCCAGGGAATGGGCTGGCTCACGACCGAGGAACTGTGGTGGAACGCAGGCGGCAAACTGATGACGCATGCGCCCTCGACGTACAAGATCCCGACCGTCAATGATTGCCCCCCGGTGTTCAATGTCCGGTTGTTCAAGAACCGCAATGCCGAGGACAGTATCCACCGGTCCAAGGCTGTGGGCGAGCCGCCATTGCTGCTGCCGTTTTCGGTGTTCTTCGCGATCCGCGATGCAGTGGCGAGCGTCGGCAATAACACGGTGAATCCGCCGCTGAATGCGCCTGCGACCAGTGAGGAAATCCTGAAGGCGGTGGGTGCTGTTCGCGCTGCAGTGGCGCAAGCTGCTGGCGCACGTTGATTCGAGGCTTGCTATGGAAACGATCCAGGAATCGGTGGTTATCGGTCGTGGTGGTGGGCGCTCGAAGCCGCTGGCTGCAGCGCCCACGCATATCGTGCTGTTTGGCGCGGGGCATGTCGGCCATGCGCTTGTGAGGTTGCTGGGCATGCTGCCTTGCGTGGTTCAGTGGGTCGATGCACGCGACGAACTATTCCCCGACGAAGTGCCCGGCAACGTACAGATCGAAGCGACCGATACGCCGGATGCGATTGTCGATCTGGCACCGGCCGGCGCGCATTTCCTGGTAATGACTCATGACCACTCGCTGGATTTTTCGCTTGCGTTGCGGATCATGCGACGCAACGATTTCGCTTACTTCGGCATGATCGGGTCGAAGACGAAACGCGTGAAGTTCGAGCGACGATTGATCGATCGAGGTGTGGAACCTGATCGATTGATGGAGATGACTTGCCCGATCGGTGTAGAGGGGATCGTCGATAAAGCGCCTGGGTCTATCGCCGTCGCCGTTTGCGCCCAGTTGATGCGGATCAGGTCGGCGGCTTATTCGTATTCGATGTCGTAGCCGAGCCAATGAATTCATTTGCTAGCGTTCGGACAGATCGGTAGAGTCACGGCACGGCATTCGCCGGACCTGCCGCCTATAGCGTGGTCTCCCAAAGGCGGAGGTTCACGTTACAGGAAACTCTCCATGACTGACATTCTCGGGTTGAGCGTACGCCAGCTCGCGCAGCAGGTGGCGCAGCGCACCTTAAGCGCGGAAGCGGTAGTGCGCGCCTATATCGAACGTATCGACGCGCAGGACGGGGTAGTGCACGCGTGGCAATACTTCGACGCGGCGCAGGCGCTTGGGGCCGCCC
>NZ_JBAUSA010000442.1:0-9470 GCF_049581465.1 Caballeronia sp.
CATATAGCATCTCATCAACATTCATCGTTAACTGATGGCCGCCGCGGCTGATGTCTGCCTGACACAATTCGACTGCTTGCGTGAGTATGGACTGCACGCGGGTCGCTTCCAACGTCAACTGAATGGCGCCAATCGATACAAGTGATGCTGACAGCAAATTATCAACAATCTGGCTCATATAGCGGCTGTGGCGACGCAAAAGTTCCCGCGCCCATGCGCGCTGCGCACCCGTCGCCCGATGCTTGTCAAGAAGCTCCACTGCGGTGTTGATTGGCGCGAGCGGAGCGCGCAACTCATGCGCGAGCATGGCCAAAAATTCATCTCTGTTGTTCGCTGCGCCCTCAAGACGACGCTTGGCGTCGGCGAGTTCGTGCGACAGGACGCGACACTCCAAGTGGCCGACAACATTTGCCGCCAATGTTCGTAACGCATCAAGTTCGCCGTCCGTGATGTCATGAGGACAGTGGTCGATAGCGCAGAGCGTGCCGAGCGCTACACCGTCCGACGTTTTAAGGACAATCCCGACATAGAAGACCACGCGTCGTTCACCTGTGACCAGCGGATGATCGCGAAATCGTGCATCCTCCGCGCTGTTCGGTATGACCAAGGCATCACCGGTGAGCAACGCTTCAGCGCATATGGACTCTTCTCGCTTTGCATGCTGACGCTTCATGCCCCACGCCGACTTACACCACTCCCGAGCGTCGTCGATGAAATTCAAAAGGGCAATCGGTGCCCGCAATATGTGAGCAGCCGTTTTCGTGATTGCATCGAAGTGCGATTCGGCCGCCGTATCTAGAATTGCAAACGCCTGCAAGCGTTGTAATCGATAAGCCTCGTTTCGATGGGCGGCAAACGCCATGATGGGAAGGTCCGATAACGGTTCAGAACGGTGAGAGCGTCCTTAAAATCCAGCAAGAAAGGGTCCAACTTAGGCAAACAGATACTGCAGATGAACAACTAAGGCCGCAGCGCCTTTCTTGTCGTACAAATACGCCAGTGGCGCCCCTCCGCGAGCCCTAGCTTTTGTCAGAATTTTTAAGACAATTTGTAAGAAATACCAATCGCCTTCGTGGGAGTCGCATACTAAGGAAGGCGACGGCGGTATGTCGCCAGTCATACTACCGTTGCGTCCGAATAACCGTTGAGCAGCCGACAAAAATGAAAGCGACACATGAGTCATCTTCATTGCTTTGCACGGCGGGTTCCCCGTCGGAAGGCGCGCCGTCGCGTTTAGCAGTTGAATCCGTGGAACGAGCGAGAGCCGCTGGCGTCATCATTACCGCAGCACTCGCGCAGCGCCCAACCCGTCCACCGCAACTATTAGACGAAAATGCGGCGTTGGTGTCCTTAACGCGTGCCCTAACCGCGCGGGAAGGGACGCTGCTTCCTCTCCTGGCCAATACAGCTCTCACGCTGTGTAATGCAGACAGCTCCGGCATCAGCCTCGTTGACTGTCCAATCCACGACAACTCTCGCTTCACTTGGGTTGCGGCTGCGGGTATCAGCTCCCCGTACGCGTGCGCATCGACCCCCGTTTATGATAGCCCGTGCGGTATCACCGTCGCTCTGGGCGAGCCACAGCTTTTCGGCTTGCCACAACGCTATTTCGAGGCGCTTCGAGGGCCGATCCCTGAAGTCATTGAAGGCCTTGTTGTCGAGATTCCAATTGGATCGGGCGCCACCGGGACAATATGGGTGATGTCGCATCGAGGCGATCGCCAATTTGACCTTGAAGACGTTCGTGTACTGACGAGCTTGGCGAACTTCGCCGGGGCCGCGCTTACGGTCATCCGCGCTCGCAAGGAGGCGGCCGAGCAAGCAGCTAACGCTGTCACCGCTCGCGAAGCCCTGGAGCAAAGCGAAGCAAACCGAGAAAACTTCATTGCGATGCTGGGGCATGAGCTTAGGAACCCGATGTCTCCAATCGACAGCGCCATCGCAGCAGCGAAGCTCGCCTGCTCGGATAACGAAAAGGTGACGACTATCTTGGCCGTCGCACAACGGCAAATGCAGCAACTGCGAACGCTAGTCGACGACTTACTCGATGCAACGCGAATTCGGCATGGGAAGTTTGTACTGAAGTGCTGTGACGTCTCGCTTGAGGCAATCGTCTCCGACGCAATAAGTGCTGCTCGCTACGACATCGACGGACGGGGCCATCGCTTGGTCGTAAGTAGTGTTGATCGACCGGCTTGCGTGTATGTTGACCATGTGCGGATGAGCCAGCTCTTAGGCAACCTTCTGTCGAACGCGTCAAAGTACACCCCGGCCGGCGGTATCATCGAGTTGAATATCGAAATTCAGCCTTATACAACGCAGCAGGCTGTCGTTGCCTCGCGCTTTATCGGCGACGTGTTAGTTACGGTCCGCGACAACGGCGTTGGCATCGACGCGTTTGAGCTACCCAATGTATTTGATATGTTTAAGCAAACGGCCTCTAGTAACGGCCGTGCGGAAGGTGGCTTGGGTATCGGGCTGGCCGTCGCGAAACGTATGGTCGAACTCCATGACGGAACCATTGATATTAAGAGCGAAGGGCACGGCCGCGGCACGACAGTCGAACTGCGTTTGCCAATCCTCGTCAACACTCCGGAGAAGGCATCGCATCCTCGGACGGCAAGCTCCCGACCAACCAAAGTCCTACTCGTCGATGACAACCTTGATGCACTCGAAGCGGTGGGTATGCTGCTCGAACTGCAGGGCCATCAGGTACGAACGGCCGCTAACGCAACCAGTGCACTGAGCGTTGCTCACGACTTCTTACCCGAGGTTGCACTTATCGACATCGGAATGCCAGGTACCGATGGTTTTCAGTTGGCGCAACAATTTAGGGCGCAAACGAAATTTGACGAGACCATCCTCGTCGCGCTCACAGGGTTCACAGCCGAAGCCGAGGTGGCGCGCGGGCGTGCTGCCGGCTTTGACCTCCATTTGACCAAGCCATTGTCGGTGGAGGAACTCCACCGTTTCCTCGCCGAGCGAGCGGCACAGCCAGCGGACGGGGCTGACGCCTGTTCGAGCCGGCCTTGTTAGCTCGAAGAGTTTCAGATTCCGCCAGTTCGAGTCAGCGGGTGCAATGCTGACGGTACCGGTCGAATTTTGCGAGCATCGTCTGCGGAAATTTCAATTGCAAAACATCTCGGTACATCCCCATGGCCGCAGCGTCGCGACGCTAAAAAGCCTCTCGCAGAGCCGCGCCAACTGCGGCATCGAGTGCGGTCGCAGCCAAGTCTCGAAGGAAACTGTCTGCGACCGCCAAGTCATTGGCCCATCCTAATTCATCCTGCAGTGGCGTAAACGATGCGGCGTAACTCTGCCTCGTCTTTTTCTCATGGGGCGCGGCGACAAACTCCATCGCGTACCGGACCCTTTCGCCACTATTCGTGCGCGATCGTGAGTGTTGGGGTCAAAGTGCGGAAGATGCCGTCCGCGCTTCGCGAGCTTGCGGTGCTAGTGCTTCGGCAGCGAACTCGCTCACTGGGTAAGCGGCTCACGCGGGCCGTTCGTCCGCCTGCGCCCCTGAGGCATGATGGTGATTCGGACTTGCCCGGTCAGGTAGCGGGTGTGGGCGGACTGGCTGGCGTGTGCAGCTTGTCGGCCACGCTCCACGGCAGAAGCTCGTCAATGCGATTGATTTTGTGATCGGCGATATGAGTCAGCACATAGTTCAGGTAAGCACGCGGATCGATGTCGTTCCGCGCACAAGTGCCGATCAACGCGTACATTGCGGCTGCCCGTTCGCCGCCGCTGTCGGAACCAGCAAACAGGAAATTCTTTCGTTAATGCAATTATGTGCATTGACGAAATAATGCGGAGCTGGAAATTATGTGGAGTCCATCACTCTCGAAGAGTGCCATGCGAGTCGCCGAAGCGATCCGCAAGGATTCGCGGTTCGGCGAACTACGCATAATTACAACGACTCCAGGACCTGCAGGATGCGGTCCGGTGGTCGATATCGACGATTCTTTACCCTTGGCGGTTGAATCCTGTTCAGTGCTCGTTGCTTCATTGTCAAATCAGCTTCCATGTAGCCATGTGTTGTCGACGGGCTTTCGTGTCCCAGCCACAAGGCGATGACCGACAGGTCGACGCCTGATTGAAGTAGGTGCATGGCAGTCGCGTGGCGGACCAGATGAGGAGAAACACGTCGTTTGGCGAGCTGCGGACATTGGTCTTTCGCGCGCGTTACGGCAATTCTCAGCCGGTCGGCGACATTGGAGCGAGTCATCGCATTTCCCGACCGATTTGGAAAGAGCCTCTGACTTGATGCATCCTGGATCTGAGGCAACCACCCCTTGATGAGCCTGGCCGTAGATCGCCATAAAGGCACCGTCCGCTCCTTTCGTCCTTTACCGAGAATATGGACACAGGGCGACGTACCCAGGATGACATCGCCGACGCGCAGTGCAAGGATTTCCGAGACCCGTGCTCCGGTGTTATACATGGTTGCCAGGAGGACCCTGTCGCGTTGGCGCGCCCAGGTGTCTGGGTCGGGCGCTGTCAACAGGTGCTGAATCTCATCGCGAGACAGGAATCCAACCATAGGTTTATCGCAACGCTTCATCGGCACCGAGAGTGCGCGCTGTATAACGGCCAACGACGCAATGTCACGATGTGCCGCGTACTTCAGGAACGAGCGCAACGCTGCGAGTCGAACGTTGCGGGTCCGCGTGCTATTGTGCCGCTCAACCTCGAGATGCCGCAGAAAGGCCAGTATCAGCGGCGCATCCATGTCCGACAGAGTCAGATCAGTTGGACATCTGCCAAGTCGATCCGATGCAAACTGAAGAAACAGACGAAACGTATCGCGATAGCTCGAAATCGTCTCCGAGCTTACCGCGCGCTGCTGCATCAGCCGTTCGAGGAAGAAGTCCTGCAGAAGCGTCGCGAAGGAAGGAACCAGGCAGGCTTTACTCATGGCGAACTCCTTCGGCAAAGCACGCAAATTTCTGGCTTACGATTTCCATGAGATCGGGAACCGCAGTCAGATACCAGTAGGTATCGCTCGGCTTCACATGTCCCAGATATGTTGACAGCGCCATCATCCGGTTGTCGACGTTCTCGCCGTCCTGATACCACTTCAGGATTCGCCGGCACACGAACGTGTGGCGAAGATCATGAATTCGAGGTAACGCGTGGTCACCCCGGGAGGTCCACGCGAGTTGTTTGCGCAGACGGTCAAACGCCCAGTGCACTGTTCGGGCCTGCAACTTCCTGCCATCAAGATTCACAAAGAACGAACTGCAAGGCTCTGGAGCGACGATCAGTGCACGGCGGGTAGCGTAACGCTTCATGGCCCGAATTACAGTAGGATGCAACGGAATTAGACGCGAGCGGTGGAACTTCGTCTCGCGCACAATCAAAGTACCCTCCGCAAGATTCACGTCGTCTCTGCGCAGATTGATGGCCTCCGAGATACGCAAGCCGGTTGCCGCAATCAAACCAAACAACGTTTCATAGGTGAGCGGTCTGATCGAACCGGCGGGCAGCATCGCCGCAGACGCGGCGAGCAGTTCATTGAGTTCCTGCTCCGTGTAGATATGTGGCGCCAGACGACGATGAGCCCGCCCGCACAGATCGCATCGCGGAACAACGGTGTCAGGATAGAGCTGCTTGAGATACTTCGCGAAGGGACGGATTATCTCGATTCGACGCGCCCAGGTAATGGCCCTGTCGCTTGTTGTCGCGTGTGCCCAGGTGAGTGCTAGATCTTCGGTGATCGGACCACGATGCTCCATCGCGTCCGCGAAGCGGGCGAAGTTCATCAATACTTGCCCGGAGATCTTGAGGTCAAAGCCCAGGCAGCGTCGCTCTGCGAGATATGTCTTCGCCAGCGATACCATCGTGTCGGCCGAGTTGACGTTGACGGAGCGTTTCATGATTTACTCCCCGGCCAGGGGAGCGCGACAGCCTCAAGGCTTCGCAGGTCGATCTTCGTGTAGATCGCGGTGGTGTCGATGCTCTGATGGCGTAATACGTCAGCCACTTCCTTCAACGACGAACCGGAACGAAGCAGCCGTCGGGCAACGCTGTGCCTCAGAAGATGGGTTCCAGATCGGTCAGTCCAACCGCATCGAATATATGCGTCATGCACAGCCTTGTGGAGGCGGCCCGTTCCTAACGGAAGATCAACAGGTGCGTAATGCCGTACAAAGACGGCGCGGGAGGTCATCGTTGCTCGTCGCCCTAACCGGATATAGTCGGCGATCGCATGACCTGTCGGCTCCGGCAGCGGAATGATGTAGCCCCGCCGCGATTTGGTGCGACGGATTTGCAGCGTGCCTTCGCGCCAGTTTAAATCGTCGAGTTGGATTTGCACGACTTCCGCAGCCCGCAACCCAAGATCAGACAGACAGCGCACCATTGCGTAATCACGCAAGTTGGCCGCAGTCTCGCGATCGAAGGATTTAAGAAACTGCTCGATCGCGGCGTCCGAAAGCGTTTCAGGCAGCGCCGTCAACCTCCATCCAGCCACGCTCGGCACTGCCGAGATCAGCTCTTCGACCTGGTCGTTATATCGCATGGTCCTGAATCGCAGATAACTGCGCAACGTCACGCCCGCTACGTGAGCGGCTCCAGCATTGCACCCTTCAGGGTAGTGCGTAACGAAACGACGGATATCCCGAATCGTTAGCAGCTCCATGTCTATGTGTTTGCGACCAAAGCTCTGATGCAAGAAATCGCGAATGATTCGACCGCGCTGATATCGCGTGCATTCGGCTAAGCCGCAAACGTCCTTGAGATGGTCAGTAAAGCGACACACCTCCTGTTGCACCGAGTCCGATTCCGCCCGCAGAAACCGAGGGACACCGCACCTGCCCAACACGACCAGCAAATGCCGAAGTGCTGCATTCACGTCTGCCCGGCACCTCGGAGTCGGATCGGGGCAGGTACATCGCCGTAAATGGTCGTTCACGAAGCTGCCGACAAGTCGATCGTCGACCCTTGCTACGGCTATACGGTGCGTTGTAAGCCAATACGCAAAGTGCGCGACGCACCTCACGTAGCGATTGACGGTGCCGGCCGCATAGCCGGTATCAACGAGATATTCGCAGTAGCGCTCTGCAAAAGGGGAAAGGACGCTGCGCCACAACCACGCCTGAGGCTGTGGTCGAAGATGAACCGGGCCAATCATGATGATTCTCCTGAGTGGGTTACAACCCAAACAGGAAACCATCTTTTTATGTGCAGTTTGCTGCAAGCCGCAGATCCCTGCAAGGCGCGTCGCACGGGCGCTCATGACGAGCCGTACGATGCAAACTCTGCATGATTTGCGGGTGCGCATTATTCCGACCCAGGCTCAGTTCGCGTTCATTCTGCCCATATCGGGCAGGAAGTTGAAGTCCGCTATCGTTGGCATCCACTGGACGTGACGGGTGGTTGCCTAGATGCAAACAAGTGCGAGTCCACCTAAACTTAGATAGGTTTGAGTATGTGCTTCGACCCGGCGCAGATTGCAGAAATACAAGGAGCTGAGATTGACCTAGGCCACTATCTGAACGCAGTGGAACGCTTGCAAGGCGTGGTCACTTCTTTGTCTCGCGGTGCTCCACCCCGTACGATAGACAAGCACACCACTATCAACAGATGCTCGATGTAATCGGAGCAAGATTGATGGAGTCGGGTCATCCATCGCTAACGGAAGAAGAGCAAGCCCGTTTGTTTGCCGCGAGCGAATCCGCAGACCTCGCTCATGTCAGCGTCGAGCAGTCGCTGAGATTCGTTAAAGTTGCAATCGATATTTTGCATCCCAGGATGCCAAAACCAAAAAACGTTACGGGCGAATCGAGAACAACTGCCTCTGGATGCCACGCGCAGTATTCGGCGAGCGCCTCCACCCCATCTCCCACAGCTCGAATTTCGTACCGTACGCCTGAAACAACAGCACGTAAGCTGCTAACAAATTCGGGTCGTCATCGGCGATGAGCAATCGCTCTGGGTTCGCAATAGACATGTCTTCTTTCTCCGTATTGCCGCTATGCGCGGCAATTTGAAGACCCAATAGAATCATGCGAACTACTTGCGCGTACTATGCTTTCAACAAATACTTCATAATATTTTTCTTTCATCGGGGCAGACATGCGACTGGCCGACTTCATTTTGCGTGACATGGAAACGATCCTGGGGCAATGGGAGGCGTTCGCTCTGACCCTGTTGCCGGCAGCAGCAAACATGAAATCGCTGGCGTTGCGCGACCATGCGCAACAAATTCTGGAGGCGGTCGCCAGGGATTTGTCCACCGCCCAGACCAGGGAGGCTCAACGCGAAAAATCGTTAGGTCGAGCCCCGAAACTGACCGATGCCCCAGAGACAGCGGCGCAAGCGCACGGCCACCTGCGCGCGCGAAGCGGCTTCGAACTCAACCAACTGGCCGCCGAGTTCCGCGCACTGCGGGCAAGCGTCCTTCGCCTGTGGATGGACGCCTGTCAGCCCGAGGCACCTCATCCGGATGACATCATCCGATTTAACGAGGCTATCGACCAGGCGCTTGCCGAATCGGTCAGCTTTTTCAGCGCCCATGTAGAACAAGCCCGTAATCTCTTACTTGGAATGCTTGGGCATGACATGCGCAGTCCGCTCCAGACCATCCAGATGACAGCGGCTTATTTGGCACGGCTCAACGCTGACGACGAAGTATCTCAAGCCGCTTCTCGTATGATCCACAGTGGCGCTCGCATGCAAGCGCTATTGGACGACATCCTTGATTTCAATCGAACTAAACTGGGTTTGGGTATCAATATCTCTCCGACCAATGTCGACTTGGCTAATCTGTTTGCCGATGAGCTGAACCTGGTGCGAGCGGCGCACCCGGATCACCAGATCGATCTCGTGATGGTGGGAGACTCTCAGGGTGTTTGGGATGGCCGACGTTTGCAGCAGTTGCTCGGCAACTTGGTCCTGAATGCGATCAAATACGGAACGCCAGACGCGCCGGTAAAGGTGATCGTGTCCGGCGCGGAGGCGGAAGTTTATTTCGAGGTCAAGAATAGCGGGGACGCTATTGACCAACAAACTCTGAATCGGATCTTTGATCCTCTCAGGCGAGGCCCGGATCAAGAGAACAAATACGACCAGGATGGCAACTTGGGGCTCGGGCTACATATCGCGCGCGAGGTTGTGAAGGCCCATGGCGGCGACATCGAAGCGCGGTCCGACGAGGCCGAAACGGTGTTCGCCGTGCGTCTGCCGCGTCGCAAGTAGTGCGAGCAATGTTTTCGTCGCTGACTTTCTCCGCGGTTTTCGCGCAGCCTAGATAAAGCACCGCTCGTTGCTACAAGCCAAAGTTCTTAATCGTACTTCCTTCATGTTCGGGCTACCGCCAATTACGGGACAAGCGGACACGACTCGGCCATGAACGGGTGAGGCGACGCACAACAATTCGACGCATAACAATAACCTACGATTTGAGAAGCACGACGGATACCACGGCCAGTAGGCGGAAGGCATGCGCCCGCAATGGGCATAAT
>NZ_JBAUSA010000443.1:0-2453 GCF_049581465.1 Caballeronia sp.
GATCGCAATCTCGTGCAGATCGTTACCGTGCATAAATCGAAGGGACTCGAATACGCGGTCGTGTTCTGTCCATTCCTGAATGACGGTGCGTTACGCGATCCGCCTTCGACGGGGTTGCCCGATGCCCGCGAGTATCACGACGACGGGTCGGCCGTGCTGCACTACGGCTACACGGACGAAGAGGGTGAACGCGCGTCCAGTCTCGCGACGCGCGACCAGGCGGCCGAACGCGCGCGTCTTGTGTATGTCGCGCTGACGCGGGCGATCTATCGATGCTACGTGGTGGCGGGTATTTACCTGATCGGCAAGTCGGCGAAGGAATCGCGGCGTAGCGTGTTGAATTGGCTGGCCGCAGGCGCGGGCCATGATTTCGGCGAATGGCTTGCAGAGCCGCCCGAGGAAGACGACGTGATTCAAAGCTGGCAGGCGCTCGCGTCTGGAGAAAGCCGGTCGATTTCGGTCGAGCCCTTGCCGGTGATCGACGCCCGTGAGCCTTTGGTAGCGCGGCCTGACACCGCACGTGTTGTGCAGGCCCGAATCAGCCGGCGTACGTTGCGCGACAGTTGGCGCACGGCTAGCTTCAGTTCGTTGATCGCGGCCGGCGCGCGCGCGGAATCGAGCCAGCCGCAGCCCGCCGACGATAGGCCCGATCACGACGAGCTTATCGTTCCCGCCGATGCTCAAGAACCCGCCGCTCCTGTAGCAGCCGCATCGCCGATCGAACCCGATCTCGATCTCGATCCCGACGATATCCTCGCGTTCCCGCGTGGACCGTCAGCAGGCGAGTGCCTGCATCGAATGTACGAACTCGTGGATTTTACGCAGTCGTCCACGTGGGACGACGCCATCAAGCGTGCGTTGCAGGAACATCCTGTCGTCGCGCCGGAACCGCTTGCCACCGCGATGCCCGCCATGATGGCGCGACTTCTCGCCGATACGCTCGCCACTGAACTCGTGCCGGGCATGCGACTGGACGCGATCGCCACGAAGCGGCGCATGAATGAACTCGAGTTTTTATTCCCAGCCGATTCGCTCGATTTCGCGGCGTTGCGGCGCATACTCGCCGCGCATCGTTTCCCCGATGTCGCGCTCGAAGCGGGAGCGTTACGCGGCTATGTCAAAGGATTCATCGACATGATTGTCGAGCATGCGGGACGCTATTGGATCGTGGATTGGAAATCGAACCACCTGGGCAACTCTCCCGCCGATTACGACGCGGCATCGCTCGATGTCGCCATGGCTTCGCACGCTTATCACTTGCAGGGGCTGTTTTACGCACTGGCATTGCACCGGTATTTGCGCTTGCGCCTGCCTGGTTATTCCTTTGAGCGGCATGTCGGCGGGTATCTATATCTGTTCGTGCGTGGCGTGCGACCTGATTGGCGCGACGGAGAAAGGCCAGCGGGTGTGCATGTGGGGAGGCCCTCGTTTGAACTGATCGACGCGCTCGATCAATTGATGCTTGGAGCGCCGGCATGAACGCGCCCGATCTTTCCCTTCTCGCCGACGACAGCATCGCGCTCGCCGACGGTTTCGCACGCCGTATCGGCGAGTTGTCAAAACGTATTCAGGACGACCCTGAAAGTACGCGCTGGGCGCAGCGTGCCGCGTTCGCGGTGAGCCGGGCAACCACGCAAGGTCACGTCTGCATTGCGCTTGACGCGTTGGCGCAGCGCTATGGTGCTTCCCCCGATACCGCGCGCGCAGCGCTACTTGCGAGCGGCGTGGCATGTGACGGTGAAGCCGAATCGGCGGATCTTCTGCCGCTCGTAATCGATTCGGATCAGCGGATTTATCTGGCGCGATATTTCGACTACGAACGCCGGCTCGCGCGCTGCCTCGTCGAACGCGCCCAAACGCCCGTTGCGGGGGTGGATGCAGCCGCGCTGAAGACGAGTGTCGAACGTTATTTCTCGGTGTCGGATCAAACCGGGCAAACCCATCTAGCCGACGGTGGTATCGACTGGCAGGGCGTCGCAGCGCTGGTCGCGTTATCTGGCCGGCTGACGATTGTGAGCGGCGGTCCGGGAACCGGCAAGACGACGACCGTTGTCGGCGTGCTTGCGTGCCTGCTCGACGAGAATCCGGGCTTGCGCATCGCGCTGGCTGCGCCAACCGGAAAAGCGGCGCAGCGCATGCAGGAGGCGCTCGCCGAGCGCGCAGGCAGCTTGCCCCCAGAATTGGCGGCACGGTTGCCGCGTACGTCGTTCACGCTGCAGCGGCTGCTTGGCTCGCAGGCGACGGGGCGTTTCCGGCATCATCGCGACAATCCTTTGCCCTTCGATGTCATCGTGGTCGACGAAGCGTCGATGATCGACGTCGCGCTCGCCGCGCATCTGCTCGAGGCGGTTGCTCCCCACGCGCGGCTTGTCATGCTTGGCGACAAGGACCAACTGGCGGCGGTGGAGGCGGGTGCGGTGTTCGCGGAACTGAGCGCGCAGCCGGTGTTCAGC
>NZ_JBAUSA010000444.1:0-2678 GCF_049581465.1 Caballeronia sp.
GCGCAAGAATGGCTGACGATCTGGTATTGGGCGAGCCGCATACGGTTGTGGTGATCGGCGGCGGACAGGCGGCGGGATGGATCGTCAAGACGCTGCGCAAGGACGGCTTTACGGGGCGGCTTGTGATGATCGCCGACGAGGTTCACTTACCTTATGAGCGGCCGCCGCTCTCGAAGGCGGTGCTTTCCGGCGATGCCGATATCGACACGGTTCGGCTCGTTTCACCGGACGACTTCGCGGGTCTGAACGTCGAGGCATGGCAGCCGGATTGCGCGGTGTCGATCGATCGCGAACAACGGATCGTGCGGACGTCGCAGGGCCGCGAGGTGCGCTATGACCGGCTCGTGATCGCAACCGGCGGTGCCGCGCGGCGCTTGCCTGAGTCGCTCGCGAAGACCTCGCACATTGCCTATCTGCGTACGCTCGACGACGCGGTGTCGCTTGGTGCTAGACTGCGAAAAAGTGAGCGTGTGCTCGTTATCGGCGGCGGCTGGATCGGCCTCGAGGTGGCGGCGACGGCGCGCAAGCTGGGTGTGGAGGTAACGGTTATCGAAGGAGCATCGCGTCTGTGTGGCCGCTCGTTGCCGCACGAGATGTCGGATTTCCTGCTGGAGTTGCATCGCTCGAATGGCGTCGATGTAAGGCTCGATGCAGTGCTCGTCGCGCTGGACGATCACGAGCAAGGCGTGCGCGCCACGTTCGCGGACGGCCGCACGCTCGATGCGGATTTCGCGGTCGCGGGGATTGGTCTCACACCTCATACGTCACTCGCACAAGAGGCCGGACTCGACGTGAACGACGGCATCGTGGTCGATGAATTTGGGGCGACGTCGGACCCGTTCATCTTCGCTTGCGGCGATGTATCGAACCATCCGAACGCCTGGCTCAAGCGTCGCGTGAGGCTCGAATCGTGGGCCAACGCGCAAAACCAGGCTATCGCTACTGCACGCGCGCTTATGGGCACGCGCGAGCCCTACGCGGAGATCCCCTGGTTCTGGTCGGATCAGTACGACATCAACCTGCAGATTCTCGGTGACATTCCAGCGGGTGTCGAACCCGTGATTCGTGGCGATTTGCAGGCGAAGCGCGCGACCTTTTTCTTTCTTGCTGGCGGCACGATTCGCGGCGTTATCGCGGTCAACACGCCGCGCGATCTCAAGCTCGCGCGCAAATGGATGAGCCAGGGGCGCGAGGTTGATGTCGCGACGCTCGTCGATGCCGGCAAGGCGCTCGCGTGAAACATCCGGAACCGGAACAGGATACAAGCATGAGAACTATCGTCAATACCATCGCAGGGCAGGGCGGCACCAGTGTCTCGGGCGCAGTGACCAAAGGATCGATCATCGCGCGTATCGAGCGCTTGCCGGCCAATGCCTTGCAGGTGCGCGCGCGGCTGCTGATTGGCGCCGCGACCTTCTTCGACGGCTTCGACGTTATCACCATCGCCGCTACGCTGCCGCTGCTGATCCAGAAATGGGGGCTTACGCCGGGCCAGGTCGGCTTCCTGATCGCTTCCGGTTCGATTGGCCAGTTGATCGGTGCTTTCCTGTTTCCGTCTCTGGCGGAGCGCTTCGGTCGGGTGCGTTCGATCGCATGGAGTTCCGCGATTATTGGCGTGACAAGTATCGCGTGCGGGTTCGCGCCGACCTTCGCCGTGTTCGTCGCGCTACGGATCGTGCAGGGTCTCGGACTCGGTGGCGAGCTGCCGGTGGCCGCGACCTACATCAACGAGATCACGCGCGCCCACGGACGCGGACGCTTCGTGCTGCTATATGAAATCGTTTTTCCGATCGGCCTGCTCGCGTCGAATGCGCTCGGCGCGTGGATCGTTCCGCGCTTTGGCTGGCAAGTGATGTACTTGATCGGCGGAGCGCCGCTCGTGCTGTTTTTCCTCTTGCGCAAGCTGGTACCCGAATCGCCGCGCTGGCTTGGCGAACGCGCGCGGATGGCCGATGCCGACCGCGCGCTAAACGCCTTCGAAGCGAGCGTGAAAGGACCGCTGCCCGCGCTGACGAATCTCGCCGAATACGAATCGATGGCGCACCGTCACCCGAAGCGTCGCCGGCTCGACGTGATCAGCCCGGCGTACCTGAAGCGCACGATCGCCGTGGCCCTGCTGTGGATGACCGCCGGTGTGATCCAATACGGCCTTTCGACCTGGCTGCCAACGATCTACGAGACCGTCTATCGTGCCCCGCTGCAACTGGCGTTGAACCTTGCCGTCGCGGCATCGGTCCTCGGCGTGCTCGGCTCGCTGATTTGCGCGCTGATTGTTGACAAGGTCGGCCGCAAGCCGGTGATCAACGTGTCGTTTGTGTTGTGCGCGATCTCACTGGCACTTGCTGGCGTGTTCCATGCACAGTCGGTGTACGTTGTCGCCACATGTTGTGCGTTCGCGCTTGGGTTCATGGCGTGCGGCTTCATCACGGCCTATGTCTATACGCCAGAGTTGTATCCAACTAGTATCCGCGCGTTCGGCTGCGGCCTTGGTGGCGCGTGGCTCAAGGTGGCGGCGATCTTCGCGCCGGCCCTGGTTGGGAAGACACTGGCGAGCGGCCATCTCGATACGGCGTTCTACCTGCTCGCCGCAGTACCGATGCTGGCCGCGCTCGCGGTGCATTTTCTGGGCATTGAAACCAAGGGCAAGGTCCTCGAACAATTGGAAGCCTGAGCTGGAC
>NZ_JBAUSA010000445.1:0-1537 GCF_049581465.1 Caballeronia sp.
AGACACTGGAAAACGCGACGAGCATCGAGAAGAGGGCGGGATATTCATACGGATAGATGGCGTGCGCGTGTCCCAGGACCTGAACCCATACCGTCGGGCTTAGTACCGTGAGAATGACGGCCGCAGCGAGTCCAAGCGAGCCGCCCCACACCGCGCCGCGCGTGGTCAAGCCGCGCCAGTAGATCGAAAGAAGCAGCACGGGAAAGTTCGAGCTCGCCGCGATCGAAAAGGTAAGGCTGACAATGAAGGCGATGTTCTGCTTTTCAAACGCTATCCCGAGCAGGATAGCGAGTACGCCCAGCACCAGCGTGGTCATCCGCGAGACGCGCATTTCCTCGCGATCGGTAGCCGTGCCTCGGCGAAGGACGTTCGCATACAGGTCGTGGGATATAGCAGATGATCCCGCGAGTGTCAGGCCGGCGACCACCGCCAGGATGGTCGAGAAGGCGACCGCGCAGATGAAGCCCAGGAAGATATTCCCGCCGACGGCATGCGCAAGGTGGATTGCGACCATGTTGACCCCCCCCACCACCGAGCCGGACGCGGTGCGATACTGCGGATCGGTTGCCACGAGCGCAATGGTCCCGAAGCCGATAATAATAATGAGCGCATAGCCGATTCCGACGATGCCCGTCGCGTACAAGATGCTCTTTCGCGCGGCCTTGACGTCGCCGACCGTGAAGAAGCGCATGAGGATGTGAGGCAGGCCGGCCGTGCCGAAAATCAACGCCAGCCCCAGCGAAATTGCTGAAACCGGGTCCGAAACGAGACCGCCCGGACTCATGATCGCGGCGTGCCTGGGATGCACAAGGATGGCCTGCGAGAACAGCGCGTCGAGACTGAAGCCAAATCGGCTGAGCACCATGAATGCCATGAACGCGGCTCCCGAAAGCAGCAGGATGGCCTTGATGATCTGGATCCAGGTCGTAGCAAGCATGCCGCCAAAGAACACGTACACAACCATCAGGACGCCGACAATCACGACGGCAGCGGTGTAGTTGAACCCGAACAGCAACTCGACGAGCTTACCCGCACCCACCATCTGCGACACGAGATACAGCAGGACGATCACGATCGAGCTGGACGCGGCGAACGCGCGAATTGGACGCTGTCGCAACCGGTACGAAACGACATCGGCGAGCGTGTAGCGCCCGAGGTTGCGCAATGGCTCGGCAATGAGGAACAGGATGATGGGCCAACTGGCGAGAAAGCCGATCGAATAGATCAAGCCGTCGTAACCGCTTGTGAACACCAGGGCCGAGATGCCCAGCAAGGACGCGGCGGACATGTAGTCGCCCGCGATCGCCCAGCCGTTCTGGAAGCCCGTGATTTTTCCGCCCGCTGCGTAATGGTCCGAGACGCTGTGGTTTTTTCGGGAAGCCCAGCGAGTGATGAAGAGTGTCGAAGCGACGAACACAAGAAACATGCCGATCGCGATTGGGTTGTGGCCTTGCGCAACGCCGGGGGGTGCAGATGCACATGCCGGAAGCGCGGTAAGCAGCAAAGCCGCGGATAGACCGAGCCGTTTCATTTCAGT
>NZ_JBAUSA010000446.1:0-1818 GCF_049581465.1 Caballeronia sp.
TAGTAACCCGTATCGAACGTGCAGATGCAAACGTGATCAGCGGCCTGGCGCACGCCGGCGTTGCCACCGTGCATGAAGCGCAGGGCCGCACAGGCCTGATGCATTCCAGTCTGCGCCCGATCTACGGCGGTGCGCGCATCGCCGGCTCGGCGGTCACCGTGCTGATGCCGCCAGGCGACAATTGGGTGATGCACGTGGCGATCGAACAGTTGCGCGAAGGCGATCTGCTTATCGCCGCTCCGACCAGTCCTTGTGAAGACGGTTACTTCGGCGATCTGTTGGCGACGTCGGCCAAAGCGCACGGCTGCCGCGGCCTAATCATCGATGCCGGCGTGCGCGATGTGCGCGATCTCACCGCCATGGGTTTCCCCGTTTGGAGTCGTGCCATTTATGCGCAGGGAACGGTCAAGGAAACGCTCGGTTCGGTCAACGTGCCGGTCGTTTGTGGTGGCGCCCTGGTCAATCCGGGCGACGTGGTGGTTGCCGACGACGACGGCATTTGCGTGGTGCCGCGTGCCAATGCTTCCCATACGTTGGAAAAAGCCAAGGAACGCGAAGCGAGAGAGGACGAAAAACGCGAGCGTCTCGCCGCGGGCGAACTGGGTTTGGACATCTACGACATGCGTGGGCGTTTAGCGCAGAAAGGCCTCAAATATGTCTGAGACCGCCCGCTTCGAAAGCGTACGTGCGATATGGATGCGTGATGACACCGACGTTTTCCACATCCAAGGAGAAAACCTCGCGTGATCATCGATTGCCACGGTCACTACACGACAGCACCGAAAGGCCATGACGCCTTCCGCGATGCGCAACTGAAACACTTCGACGATTCGTCGCGACATTTACCGGTTTATCCCAACCTCTCCGACGACGACATCCGCGAAAGCATCGAAGCCAACCAACTGCGCCTGCTTCGCGAACGCGGTTTGGACATGACCATTTTTTCGCCGCGCGCCAGCACGATGGCGCACCATGAGGGTGACGAAACAGTCAGCCAGATATGGACGCGTCATTGCAACGATCTGATCGCTCGCGTGGTCGGCCTCTACCCGGAAACCTTCATCGGCGTTTGCCAACTGCCGCAGTCGCCTGGCGTGACGATCAAGAACTCGATCGCCGAGCTGGAACGCTGCGTCAACGAACGGGGCTTCGTTGGCTGCAACCTCAATCCCGATCCGTCGGGTGGTCGTTGGGACGGGCCACCGCTGACCGACCGTGCCTGGTATCCGTTCTTCGAGAAGATGGTGGAACTGGACGTGCCGGCCATGATCCACGTATCCGGCAGTTGCAATCCCAACTTCCACGCCACGGGCGCGCACTACATCAATGCCGACACCACCGCGTTCATGCAATTCCTGCAGGGCGATCTGTTTCAGGATTTCCCAAGCCTGCGCTTCATCATTCCGCACGGCGGTGGTGCGGTGCCATACCATTGGGGCCGTTACCGCGGTCTGGCTGACATGTTGAAGAAGCCACCGCTAAGCGAACACGTGATGAAGAACGTGTACTTCGATACCTGCGTGTATCACCAGCCAGGTATCGATCTGCTGTTCAAGGTGATCGACATCGACAACATCCTGTTTGGGTCGGAAATGGTGGGCGCCGTGCGCGGCATCGATCCGACCACCGGCAACTACTTCGACGATACCCTCCGTTACATCGACGCGTTGGACATCTCAGCCGAAGACAGACACAAGGTATTGGAAGGCAATGCCCGCCGCGTCTATCCGCGCCTGGATGCGCAGCTGAAGGCACGCGGCAAGTAAGCCGAACAATGATCAGGTGGCCAGAATCTTGAGCATGCCATCGGACGCGCCG
>NZ_JBAUSA010000447.1:0-6027 GCF_049581465.1 Caballeronia sp.
CAGCGCATGTTGACTCGCGAGTCTTCTCACTGACGCGTCGCAAACTCCTCACCCAGTCCGGCGAGGATGCCATTGGTCAGGTCAAGCAGCGTCGAGTGATATTCGGCGGGCAGCGCCACATCGTCCATTCGCGACATGGCATCTTCAATGCCCTGTCGAAATGATCCAATGACCTCGACGCGCTGTAAGGGGGTGAGGTGGGGCAAGACTGCATCATGGAACTTGCCCAGAACCATCGTTCGTGCCCCGAGAACGGCCATTTTCTTCGCGTTATCAGCCACGAGTTCGACTACCTGGTTCACCACATCTTTGACATTATTCAATTTTCGAACACCCTCGTGTCGCACCGGGCCGATTGCTAATTCCTCCGTACCTTGACTATATCGGTGCGAAACGCACCGAATTTAACGACAAACACTCAATAGAATTCCTGAGTGTTTCCCGATGATGGACTGCCCCGCATCAGTTACCCGACAGCGCCCAAAACTCGAGAGAACAAGAGGGCCCCCTCTTCGAACGCCACGCTCAGTCCGACAAATCTGAAGTTGAAAGCGGACCGACCGAGTCCATCCAGTCGTATGAATCAGTGGCGTGCGCCCACGCCCAGTTCCTTGCTGGCGTATTCTTGCTGCTAGTCCCTGGCGAGATTCCGGTCGACGGCGAAAGCGCGTCGCCCCGCTCACTCGCGCCGATTAGAGCGCCGGCTTTTTCGAGGGTAGAGGAGTCGTAGTTCATTGCTTTTCCTTTGCACGGTTCATTACGAGGCGCTGAGCTAGTGCCAACGTTTGTTGACAGTGAGTCTAGGCGTTCTGGGACGGACATCAATGGAGGGGGAAAGAATTCACAATTTTCGATTTGACAACAATGAAAACGGGATTGTGAAAATATGGGTTGTTGGCGCGCGCACACGCATCGGTACTTTTATAACGAACAACCAAACGTAGCGCAGTTCAGACTTAAATAGGCTCTAACGCACGGTTTATTCCCTGCGGGAGAGCGCTTTCCGAGACGAGTTGTCCAATGCGCACACCGTCGCCGATGCTAGCCCTTCCGCGCTATCTTTTTTGTCACACCACTGTTGACCAGATGACAACGTATTGCGTGATGAACGGCGATCCTGGAAGCAATAGAAACGCAAGCGCTGTGCTACGGAAAAACGGCAAATCTTCCCGCGGCCCTATATATCACATTGAGATATATTCATACGAAAACGGCATCGTCCCGACTCCATTATTGCCTCGCATTGTGACTCTTCGGTCAAATGCGTCGCACGCCAAGAGAATCTCCACTTACACCGACCGCTGTCGCTCGCAGAACCCGCTCCAACCTCGACCCATACACGCCAACGGAAGCCGGCCGCCAAACCGCACCCTGAATGTCAACGCGCTCTGGCGAGAGCCAGCATGACTTTCCTGAGCGTCAGTCAACAATCCTTTGATTGCTGACGTCTTAGTACTCAGCGCGCCTCCGCCTAGACTCTTACTAACGAAACGCGAACAGGGCTGTTGGCGGTGAAACGACGTGTTGATGGCAGTGTCATAAAATCTTTGATGCAAGCAATCGCAATTGCAGTCACCCTTGCCATTCCCGCTGTGTCCTACGCTCAATCGAATCAGCCAGTAACACATGCTGAGGCACGCACAGAGTTAGTACAACTAGAGAAAGACGGATGCGATCTAGCAATCGGCCGCAAGCAATCCCCGAAGAATATTCAGGCAGCGGAAGCGAACGTAGCCTCTGAAAAGAATGCGGAGAGCGTATAGGGTGGCGTAGTTAAAAATACTTCGTCGTCCGGGCATGCATTGCGCGGGGGCGCCAAGGGCACCGACACGCCCGGCTTTCCCGCAACTCCGGACTTTCAGCGGCCATAAGGCATTCGCAGTGCATCGCGCTAGTCACGATCGAGGGCGGCCCACGTCGCCTTACAAGCGTTTCCATTGCGTCGACACGGGACCTGGCGCCACGATCAGACCGATGATCCAGCCGAGATAAAAGCGAAAGTCGATCCCAAAATCACGCCACGCGTAAACCGAGAATCCTTGTACATCGCCGAGGGACAGCCCCAACTGCACTGCACCCGAGGCCACAAGCCAGCCCACCGCAATGACGGCGCTCACGTGGGCGCAGCGCCTGAATGTAAGGTGGTCCCAGTGCCGGCGAACGCGCAAATCCCCAGCAACGAGGATCAATGCGCACGGTACGGCGGTCGTGATGCTCTCGCGAGTAGACCATCCGAAGTAGCGTCCGGTCCCATAGATGACCAGCGCGGCGATTATCGTCAGTGTGCAGGCGATCCATAATTTCGAGCGAGCGCCGAGCCACGCGAGCGTAATCGCGAACGGGATTACCGCCCACTGGAATGCTTGCGACATGGCGTGCACGACGTTCTGGTCGGCGCGTTCATTCGAATGGCTGGCGTCCACGTATACCGTAATCGCCTCGTGGACGCAGACGGCCACAATCGCGAACGCCAGTCCCGTGCACGCAGCAAACGCCGGGCTCTTCTCTTCATGCGCGGGATGCAAGCGCAGGCTGCGGAGTCGTTCCAGAACCGGCTCGACGAAGAATGCCAGGATAGCGCCGATCAACAGCGCCGATGCACCCGTGACCCACGTGAAGTGCCCGAAGACGGAAAGCAATCCCTGCCAGAGAAACTCGGGGGCGGCTGCGCAAACCGCAACCCAAAGTGCGAAGAAGAACCCGTTGACGACGCGACTAAGCGGCACAGCAAATCTCCAGGAAGCGGCGCGTTGCGTTTCTAGTCACGGCGCGACCGCGTGTCACACGCGTGACACGCGTTGGTCAGCTACCGGCCTTATTGGGATCTCGCCACGCTCGTTCGAACGGAAGCCGCCAGGCACGGGGCGCGATGAGCTGATGGATGGCCTTCGGCCCCCATGAGCCCGGTTCATAGAAGCGAACTGGCGGAGGGGACTCGAGCAAGGAAGTCGATACCTTCCACAGTCGCTCGATGCCCTCCGCCGTCGTAAATAGAGTGCGATCCCCCCGCATGGCGTCAAGGATCAATCGCTCGTAGGCCTCAAGCACATCGCCTATCAAACCCGTGTCATGCATGGCGAACTGCAAGCTGAGTTTGTCCAGCCGCATGCCGGGACCTGGCCGTTTGCCGTAGAACGAGAGCGACATCTTCGAGGCGTCCGCCAAGTCAAATGTCAAATGGTCCGGGCCTTGCGCGCCGACGCCCGATCCCGCCGGGAACATGCTCTTTGGCGGCTCGCGAAACGCGATGGAAATGATCCGTTGCCCCTCGGCAAGTCGCTTTCCGGTACGGAGGTAGAACGGTACGCCTGCCCAACGCCAGTTGTCGATGGAGCACTTCAGGGCAATGAAGGTGTCGGTTTCCGAATCGGGGCTGACGCCCTCCTCGGATCGATAACCGGCGTACTGCCCCCGGACTACGTCGCCCGGCTGGATGGGCAGCATGCTGCGAAACACCTTGTTCTTTTCCTCGCTGATCGGTGACGGCTCCAGGGAAGTGGGTGGCTCCATTGCCATGAACGCGAGAATCTGGAACAGATGGGTAACCACCATGTCACGAAACGCTCCCGTCTGCTCGTAGAACCCCACGCGCTTACCCAGCCCTAGCGTCTCCGGAACGTCGATCTGGACGTGGTCAATGAAGTTGCGATTCCAGATCGGTTCGAAGAGACCGTTCGCAAAGCGGAACGCGAGAATGTTCTGCGCGGGCTCTTTGCCAAGGAAGTGATCGATCCGGAAAATCTGTTCTTCTTCGAAGACTTCATGCAGCTTGGCATTCAATGACACCGAGCTCGCCAGATCAGTGCCAAACGGCTTTTCCATGATGATTCGGGAACGCTCGACAAGCCCCGCTTCCTTAAGCATTCGTACTGCAGATAACGCAGCGTTCGGCGGTACGCTTAGATAGTGCAGTCGCCGGCACTCGTCTTCAAATGTCTGCTCGGCCTTGTCCACTGCGGCAGCGAGTGCACCCGCTCCTGCGGCCATCGACACGTAGTCGAGGTTGGCAGCGAAAGCATCCCATTCTGTCTGAGCAATCTTGCGAGAAGAAAACTCATCGAGTGCTTCCCTTGCCGTCTGGCGAAAGTCCTCGAGCTTGATGTCATCGAGCGCGACAGCAATGATCCGGCAACCCGGGATGAAGCCGGCGCTCGACAGGTGGAACAAGCCGGGTAATAGCTTGCGTCGGGCCAGGTCGCCCGTGGCGCCGAAAAGGACAACCACCTGCGGATACCGCGGGCCCACGTCTGGAGTTATCTTCGCCATCGCGCAATTCCTTTGTTAGTTACCGGTGCCTAACGAACGGAAACGAATTAAAACGGGCAAGACAATAAATCGAGCAGGATGAAGCCTGCTGCCACATGATCTGACAGAGCGAACATTACGCTCAAGCATGAGCCGACAATTCTACGCGGCGAAGATTGAGGGACACATATGCCACGTGGAAAACCTGCTGTCAAAAGATCGTTGCGGTTCGTCGGCCTTGCGCACTGCTACGTTGTCCGATACTTGGCCGGTCGCGACGAGAGCGGAGTCGCCTGACCCGGCAATGAAAAGTGGGCAGCGAGCGTCAGGCCACCACGTCGGGCAATTTGAGCAAGTCCAGGAAGGCCCGCGCTACGGGTGTGAGCGGCTCGCCCGCGCGGCCCTTGAAGAACGCGGCGAGCTCCCAGCAGGGCTCCTCGGTTGCGCACAGCGTTGCTGTCGCGACCGGCGCCCCGCGCGTGTCGCGTACCCTGGCTGCGGCGACGGATTCGGGCACCATCGTTATCGCAAGGCCCTGGGCGGCCAGTTCGAGCAACATGGGTATGTCGTTGACCTCGAAGCCGGTCCGGCGCTGCAGCCCTGCGGCTGCAAAGCTTCGATCAACAAGCCGCCGCACACTCCACTCCGGGCAAAGATCGGCGAACGTCTCTTCACTGAGATCCGACAATTTGAGCTCGCTCGCGCCCGCAAATTCGTGATCCGTCGAGCAGACGATGACCATCCCCTCGCAGGCGAACATGCGCGATCCGATATCGTCGGGCTGCGGATCCGACGGCTGCGTGAACGCGATGTCAAGACGCCCTTCACGCACCTCGTCAATCAACGCACGCGAGCCATCGAGTGTCAGCTCGATATCGATCCCGCCAAACGCGGCCCGAAACTGCCCAAGAGAAGCCGGCAGGTCGACGAACGGCGCGAGGCCGTGAATCGCACCGATCCTGAGCCGGCCGCGCGCGAGGCCATGAACCTGAGTCACCGCGTGCCGCGCGTCGCGTGCGGCTGCGAGCACGCGGCGCGCTTCTTCGACCAGCACTTCGCCAGCCGGGGTCAGGTCGACACGCCTCGTACTACGGATGAACAACGGCCCGCCCAGGTCTTCCTCCAGCGCGCGGATCGACGCCGACAACCCGGATTGGACGAGATTGAGGCGCCGCGAAGCACGCGTGAAATGCCGCTCTTCGGCGACTGCCACGAAATGCTCCAGCTGCTTCAGGTCCACGCGGTGCCTCCCATGCGTCGAAAATAGAATTAATCAGAAAATCCGCACAATGTAAGCATATATTCCTGTTGGAATGATAAGTCAGTTTCCGTTATTGTCAAATGCCTGGGCGCGCGCCAATGCAGGAAACGGGCACACGATTTGCCTGTGCCAAAGCGTAAGAAACGACCGCGCGCCGGTCCTGAATCCTGAGCAACAGTTATAGGAGATTGCACCATGGAATATCGTCAACTCGGCCGTTCGGGCCTCAAAGTGTCAACCATCACGCTAGGCACGATGACAATGGGCGGCAAGGGAAAATTCGCGAGCGTCGGGGAAGTGGGCCTGAACGACGCGCGCCGCCAGATCGACATGTGCATCGAAGCGGGCGTCAACCTGATCGATACAGCGGACGTGTATTCGAATGGCGCGTCGGAGGAAATCGTCGGCGAGGCGCTCGGCGGCAAGCGTCCCGGCGCCGTGCTGATCGCCACGAAAGCACGCTTTCCAATGGGCGACGGCCCGAACGACCGGGGCCTGTCGCGCCATCATTTGATCCAGGC
>NZ_JBAUSA010000448.1:0-2151 GCF_049581465.1 Caballeronia sp.
ACATAGACACGAGCGTCATCGACGTTGCACATCGCCATGACCTCGCGAGTAAGGGCGGCGACCATCGCCGTTTCGCCTGACTCGCGCATCCGGTCTGCGGGTCGAAACCAGTTCCAGCACCTCAGCGGATTGGCACTCTCCGACTGCTCCGGATAAACGACGATATAGCCCGCCTCCTCGGCGGCCGCGTTCATTTCGGTGCCTGTCGCGAAGTCGTCCGGGTCCTGTTGCGCGCCGTGGAGCATCACGATCATCGGTAGAGGCTGGCCGTTGTAGCCGCTCGGAACATAGATCTTGAAGTGATGCGTAATATCGTCGTGCCCGAAGCGACTTCTCAACCATTGAGGACCGCCTGCTTCCGACACCGGCCACTCGTCAGCGGACGCAGCCCTGCGAAATTGCGCACTCGACATATCGCTATAGTCCGAAGCGCGCCGATGAGTTACGGGTTGCGGTTGCAGCGGTGGCCGGGGTCCGGGTTCCGGCGCGGGGCTCGCGTCGGCGGTCATTCGCAGGTCGATGAAGAACCGCGCCGCGAGCGCTACGGGTCCACGTGCGAAAAGCGACCAGAGCGCGTCGTCTGCCAAGGCAAGCGAATCGAAGGGGCTCATCGGCGTTCCTTAGGTGTATTGAACTCAATAAAAAACCCGCCTGAAGCGGGCTTCAAAAGCAACGGGGATACAACAGAAGGCCGAACGTTCGAGTTCAACGCTTTGAGCCGGCTTTGGCAGGCCGTAGCGCGGCTTCGGATACCTCTTTTACGCTGTCCGCAGCGTGAGCGCTTGTGTCGATCGCGTTCTGCGCAATTTCCGCGCCCGCGTCAAGGACGACCACAGCCGCGTCTTTGACGGCATCTGTCGACGCCGCTGTAATGCTCAAGAGATGCTCCGACGACTCCTGCAACGCCGATTGGCCCTGCCCTACCGCGGACTCGGGCACGCCCTTTATGTTGATGCCGTATTGCTCGTAATGGCTGCGTGTTTCACTCAGAATATCGGTCTCTGTTGCACGGATGATGGATAAAAAATGCCGGGTGTACGCCGCCGCTTTCTCCGGAAACGCGGCGAACAGTGTCGACTCCCAAGTCAGAAACTCGCCCGGTTTCGCGCTCCCACCCGCCTTCAGAACTGAAGTACCCTCTTCAAACACCGTCTTGACTGTCTGCACGTTCAACTCGGCGAGTTGTTGAAGACCGCCCGCGTATCGCTTTGTCACATTTACAAACATCTGTAGATTTCCTGCCGCCATTGTAGAGGACTGCTGAGGATAAAATGGAAACATTGACCGCTCCTTGGAAACAAACTGATTTGGCTAAACCTACCGACCGATTAACGGAACTTGCTGCGTTGCAGCAATGAACCCATCATACGGCAGTTTTAATGGTCGTCAAGTCGCTTTTGTCTAGCTGCACCCGCTTAAATCCGCAAAGGCTCGTCGAGCCCAGGTGACGCGGGCTGTGCCAGATCCTGCCCCAAATGCGGCCGCCGACGTCCTGAATCCGCGGCGGGTACCTGCAGGAGATAGCTGCCCGTCATTCTTACTTGCGATTAGAAGACCCCTGGAAGCCCGCATGCTCTCCTCGGCACGCTGAATTACAGTAACACCGCCATTGCTGCGGTTTGAGATTTCTGCGCGGAGCTGGCGCATGCTCGCAAAGACCGTCTGCAAAGATTGCCGGGCGAATTCACCCCTGCTTTACCAGCACCTCGGTCGGGTCAGCGCCATGTATATGCTGAGCCGCCTCCTGAATGGCCATCACGTTCGCGTTGAGGAGCTCGGTTTGTTTTTTCACCAACGCCTGGATCGCTTCGTAAGCGAGTCGGTTTGTCCCCGTAGGTGCTTCCAGATCCTTGCGCCTTGACTCGGCGAAGGACGTCGAGTCGATGCCGGGAAAAATTAAATTTCTCCTGCATCCTCGCGAAATCGGTAAGCTGATTAACCGGCGTATCCATATACATGTCTCCTCGGCAGTAGTTTGCGAAGCCATATGAATCGCGCCGCACAATGAGTGCTGCGACCTAATTCGCGAAACTTCTGGAAGACCACGCCGAGCGTTTCACAGATACGTCGATTAGGATAGGTCTCGATTCGATCATTAGGGTCCCGAACATAACCAATCGGCACCGTCATGAATAACTTACCGCGTTTGGC
>NZ_JBAUSA010000449.1:0-7416 GCF_049581465.1 Caballeronia sp.
GAATAAGCATCCCGGTTTCAACAAAACCAACAAAGCAACTAACAATCAGCCCCGTACGCGTCACCGAATCAGGCTAATTCACTGGTATGTTTCAACGCAATCTGTCGCGCAAAAAACGAGTTTTCCAGACCCGGGTTTTCTAGCATGATTACGTGTTAGGGAAGTGACGACTCAAGTTGGAACAGGTGGAAAAAAGCAGCGGAAAAAAGACCACCGATCGCGAGCCGCAACACTCAAGCGTTGCCCGGAGAGAGGAAACATGATCGCCCGATTCATTGACGCCCGTCGCCGGCTGGCCAAAGCGAGCCGTGCTGCAAAGGCGGTGGCGCTGCTGACATTGACGGCATGGGCAGCGGGCTTCGCGATATCGGCTCCTGCACTGACACCGGCCGATAACCGGGAAATCCTGCGCTTTACCCTCACCGAAAGCTTCCTGCATCGCTACGCAGCCGCCGCAGCCGACGCCCGCAGTCAGACGAGCGACGGTTCCGACACCTCGCCGGATCCAGAAAAGACCATGGTATCGCTAGACTCGATGATCGCTGAGATCAACAAGTCGCCAGCCAAGGTCGCGCTGCTTCAGCGGCATGGACTCACCGCGCGCGAAGCGGCCGTTGGCGGATTGGTGCTGCTGCGCGTCCGTGTTGCCGACGCGTTGTCCGACGATCCGAATATGGCGAAATTCGTGAATGCATCGACGATACCCAGGCGCGCAAACATGGCCTTTTATCGCGCGCACAAAGCGGAAATCGCGAAGATCATGACGGATGACGAATAGCCTCTGCCGCATCGTCAGGCACGCGCCCATTGACGAACGAGACAATCGCCGCCGTCAACGCTGCCGGTTTCTGCCGATGCGGCGAATGCCCACATTCATCGAGCCGCACGAGTTGTGCGTGCGGCACGTGTTCCTGGATGGCATCGATTTGCGCCATCGTGCCGTACTCGTCGTCGTGTCCCTGAATGGCAAGCAATGGACCCGCGATCGTTGCCAGTTCGCCCGAAATATTCCATGACCGGAACGCGGGATCGAGCCAGATAGTGTTCCAGCCGAAGAACGCGGAATCGACGTCATCGTGATAAGCCGAGAGCTTGCTGCGCAAATCCGTTTCGCGATACGCGACGAGCGCTTGCGCAATGGAGTCGACTGAAATTTCCTCGACGAACACATGCGGCGCAATCGCCACCGCGCCGCGGAGTGCGTTCGCGTTCGAGAATGCAGCCGCGTAGAGCAGGGCGATCGAGCCGCCGTCGCTATGCCCGATCAACCACATGCGCGAGCGCTCGGCCGGGCCAATGTCGAGCGCGTCCAGGAACGCCGGCAGTACCTCATGCGCTTGTCGGGCGAGGAAGTCGACGGGCCACTTCACGTCGGCGGGACGCGGCGTCGAACGCCCATATCCCGGCCGCGAATACACGATCCCGCGATAACCGAGCGCATCGCAGAGCACTTGCGGCCAGCCCTTCCACATCGCGACCGAGCCGAGTCCTTCATGCAGGAACAAGGCGATGGGCGCGTCAGCCAGCTCGCGATTCAGCCATCGATATTCGAGCCGCAACGCGCCGCGATCGTGCGTGGCGGGGAGTATTGCGAATGCAGTGTCGTGCAACGATGAGTCCATGGGCGTGGTCGGATTTGAATTGCCTCTATTCTCGCCGAACTTCACTCGCGCTCGCGCAACTTGAAGCGCTGGATCTTGCCGGTCGCCGTTTTGGGAAGATCGTCGACGAACACAATCTCGCGCGGATACTTGTGTGGCGCCATGCGCGCTTTGACGAACGCCTTGAGTTCTACCGCGAGTTCATCAGTCGGCGGCACGCGATGCTTCAGCACGACGAACGCGCGCGTCTTGACGAGACCATCGCGCGTAATGCCTACCACAGCCGCCTCGAGCACATCGGCGTGCTGCGTCAGCACCATCTCGACTTCTATCGGCGATACATATTGGCCGCTCACCTTGAGCATGTCGTCGGCACGTCCCGCGTAGACGTAGTTCCCATCGGCGAGCCGCTGGTATTTATCGCCGCTTTTCAGCCACTCGCCGAGAAAGGTTGCGCGCGTCTTCTCACGATTGCACCAGTACATCAGCGCGGTACTCGGCCCCTTGATAAACAGGTCGCCGATCTCGCCGTCCGGCACTTTCTGGCCCCATTCGTCGCGCAGTTCCACCTCGTAGCCGGGCACCGCCGCGCCTGTCGTGCCGTACGCGACCTTGCCCGCGCGATTCGATAAAAAGATGTGCAGCATCTCGGTCGACCCGAGACCATCGAGGATCTCGCAGCCGAAATGCGCCGTGAAGCGCTCGCCAATTTCACGCGGCAACGCTTCTCCCGCCGACGTACAAATGCGCAACCGAACGGTATCTCTGGAAGGTAGTTCCTCAGAGGCCATCATCCCCGCGTACAAGGTCGGCACGCCGCAGAAAATAGTCGGCTTGTGCTGCTGCGTAAGGCGCGCGAAAACGGTGTCGGAAGTCGGGCGCCCGGACGTCAGTATTGCGGTCGCACCGACCGAAAGCGGAAACGTCAGCGCGTTGCCCAGGCCATACGCAAAGAACAATTTGGCGGCGGAAAAAACGACATCGTCCTCGGTCATGCCAAGCACGCGTTTGCCATAGAGTTCGGCGGTCCAATAAAGGTTCGCATGCGTGTGGACCGCGCCCTTGGGCTTGCCCGTGGAGCCCGACGAATATAGCCAGAACGCGATGTCGTCGGCGTGGCTCGGATAGGGCGCGGATCTCGGCACGGCCTGCGCCACCATGCGCGCGAACGAATGCTCAGCAGGCACATCGCCGTCCAGCGCGTGGGACTCGATCAACACGCAATCTTCGTTCGCGGCGTCGGCGAGCGCCTGCGTCACGGTCGGCAACAACGCGGCCGATGCAATCACTGCGCGCGAGCGGGAGTGGTCCAGCATGTAGGTGTAGTCTGCGGCGCTCAGCAGCGTGTTGGCTACGACTGGCACGACGCCGGCATACAGCGCGCCGAGAAACGCGACCGGCAAGTCGACCGTATCGAGCATGACCAGCAAAATGCGTTCTTCGGGGTGAACGCCGAGTGTGCCGAGCGCGCTCGCGAAGCGGCGCGCACGATTGTTAAGGTCTGCGTAGGAGGCAGCGCCGGTATCGTCGATATACGCCGTCTTTTGCGCGCGCGTCGCATTCAATGCGAATAGGTGCGCGGCAAAATTAAACTGCGTTGGCGGCGGCTCGACTACGGGGTATAGCGACGATTGCGGGACCAGCGGCTCGACTACGGCTTCCATGGAATGGAGTCTCCTGAAATGGGGCGCGACGCGCGGGCGGACCGCTTTGGCGGTCCGCCGGGCGTTCTCTACCGATTGCCCTACAGCTCGAAATGCCCTGTCTTATTGAGCAATGCGTCGATGGTCGCGGCAGGTGCCTGGATGGCCGAGCGCCGATGATAGAAATTCAGCGCACGCAGGCCGCCCAGTTCCTCACCGCCGCCGGCACGACCGGGGCCGCCGTGCAGCGACATCGGCATGACGTTGCCGTGTCCAGTCTGCGTAAGCGCCACCGATGGCGTGATTGCGTGAACCCGGCCGTGGCTATCCGCGAGTTCGACCGCGAGGCGCGCGAGTTGCGTTTCGTCGTTCGAATACAGCGATGCAACCAGCGATCCATGGCCGCGCCGGGCCAGCGCGACGGCGTGGGCTTCGTCGTTGTACGGACACAGCGTGGCGACCGGACCGAACACTTCGACGTCGTGGATGCGAGTCGCGTGGTCGGCGTCGTGTGCCACGAGCAAATGCGGCGCTATGCACGCGGCGATCGCGGGATCTGCGTCGATCAGCGCGACTTGCGATCCATCGAACGCCAGCTCCGTTTCTTCTCGCAAGGTCGCGATGCCGGCGCGCACGTTTTCCAGTTGCGCACGATTCACCAGCGCGCCCATGCGGACCGTTTCGTTGCGCGGATTGCCCACGGTTACAGCAGCAAGCTTGGCCACGAGTGCTTCGCGGGCGGCGTCCAGATACAGCTTCGGCACGAACGCGCGACGGATGGCCGTGCACTTCTGGCCGGACTTGACCGTCATTTCGCGCACCACTTCTTTCACGAACAGATCGAACGCCGGTGTGCCGGGCGCGGCGTCCGCGGCGAGAATCGCGCTGTTCAGACTGTCGGCTTCAACATTGAGCCGCGCGCCACGTGCGACGAACGCCGGATGCGCGCGAAGGGTCGCGGCAGTTTCGGCGGACCCGGTAAACGAAACTACGTCGTACGCGCCGATCTGGTCGAGCAAGCCTGCTGAGCCGCCGCATATCACCGATATCGCGCCCTCCGGCAAGATCCTGGCGTGGACCACGTCCTCTACCATCTGCTGCGTGAGCCACGCGGTAGCGGTCGCGGGCTTCACAATGACCGGCACGCCCGACAACAACGCAGGCGCCGCTTTTTCCCACAATCCCCACGACGGAAAATTGAAGGCGTTGATGAAAAGCGCGACGCCGCGCGTGGGCGTCAGGATGTGCTGGGACTTGAAGGTCTGATCCTTCGATAAACTCGTCGCCGCGCCGTCGCGCAGCGCATGAACGTCGCCTAGTGACGCGCCGATCTTTGCGTAGTAGGACAGCGTAAAGATCCCGCCGTCGATATCGACGGCTGAATCGTTCTTGGTCGTACCCGAATTTACGAGTGCGGTAGCGTAATACTTGTCGCGATGCGCCTGCAAGACCTTCGCAACCTCTGCTAGCTTGATGGCGCGAGCGGCATAGCTCAACGCGCGCAACGCTTCGCCGCCGCGATCGCGTGCAAACGCGAATGCCGCGCGAAGGTCGAGTCCCTCGCTTGACACGCGCACTAGCGCCTCTCCCGTGATCGGGTCGACGAGCGTCGAGCCTTCGCCACGACCGGCTACCCACGTTCCCGCGATGTAATTCTCAAGTAATGGAGTCATGAGGAATCCTGATGAGACAACGTGTGTTGCTGCGACGCATTACTCCGCGCCGGCCTGTTTCGTCGATTGAATACGGAATTCGGTGGGGGGCATGCTTGTCTCCGGCGCGCGTCAGGCGCGGCTCGATGGCAACCGAACGCACCACGCGGTCCGTTCTTTCGCCTTAGATTGGTGCATTAAACTTAGCCTGCGACAAACTGCATGTCAAGCACTATAGTACATATAACAAAGCGACCAAGGTCCATGAACATGAAACAAAACGCTTTAGCGCAAAGCGTCGATCCCACCGATCAGTCGATGCCCGCTCAAGATGACCGCGAAGCCCGCGATCCCTTCCTGGTCGGCATGGGCGAGCGCGTGAGGGTGCTTCGCGCCCGTCGCGGACTCACGCGAAAGGCGCTGGCGAAGGAAGCGGACGTATCGGAACGCTACCTCGCTAACCTCGAATCGGGCGTGGGCAATGCGTCGGTCCTTTTTCTTCGGCAGCTGACTAAGGCACTAAATTGCACGCTGGCAGAAATTGTCGGCGATGAAACCACGCTGTCTCCCGATTGGCTCCGCATTCGTGAGCTGCTCAATGGCCGCGACCATGACACGCTGAAGCGTACGCGGATCGCGCTTGAAGAGATGCTTTCGACAGCTCCCCAGGACCCTCATCGACACAACCGGATTGCGTTGATCGGGCTACGCGGCGCAGGTAAATCGACGCTTGGCCGCATGCTGGCCGATGAACTCAAGGTGCCGTTTGTCGAGCTCAATCGTGTGATCGAGCAACTGGCGGGATGCCCGCCGTCGGAGATTCACGCGCTCTATGGGGCGAGCGCTTACCGGCGCTATGAGCATCGCGCGCTCGATGCGGTCATTCAGGAGCATTCCCGCGCTGTGATTGCGTCTCCGGGCGGGTTGGTGTCCGAGGCGAGTACGTTGAATGCGTTGCTCACGCACTGTTTTACGGTCTGGCTGCAAGCCACGCCGGAGGACCATATGCGTCGCGTGATTGCGCAGGGCGACTTACGTCCGATGGCGGGCAACAAGGAATCCATGGACGATCTAAGGCGCATTCTCGAGGGTCGCGCCGAATTGTATGGCCGCGCAGACATGACCTTCGATACCAGCGGGAAGTCGCTTGCGGATAGTTATCTGTCGTTGCGGGATCGTTTGGCGGCGCGGCTGGCATCGGAGTAGGGGGAGATTGGGCGGTACTGCTGGCCCCTAGTGCTAACCCTGAAAGCGCACTAAAGTGCTTGCTACCACCTAGTAGATGCACTATTGTACATCTCATCGAATGAGAAACCGTACGAAGGAGCCATCCATGTCAACAGTGCAGCCCGTAGCGCAGGAATCAAACCCCGCGGCGCAGTCCGCCGGCACCTCCCGCGTGGACTACCGCACTGAGCCTTCGCACTACAAGCATTGGACGCTTTCCTTCGACGGCGTTGTCGCGACCCTCGGTATGGATATCGCGGAAGACGGCGGAATTCGCGACGGCTACAAGCTGAAGCTGAACTCGTACGATCTTGGCGTCGATATCGAATTGCACGATGCACTCCAGCGCATTCGATTCGAACATCCCGTAGTCCGCACAGTCGTGGTCACCAGTCTCAAGGACCGGGTGTTCTGTTCGGGCGCGAATATCTTCATGCTCGGCCTCTCCACTCACGCGTGGAAGGTCAACTTCTGCAAGTTCACGAACGAGACGCGTAACGGTATCGAAGATGCCTCGCGTCATTCAGGCCTCAAGTTCCTGGCGGCGGTGAATGGCGCATGCGCGGGCGGCGGCTACGAAATGGCGCTCGCCTGCGACGAAATCTATCTGATCGACGACCGCGCTTCCTCGGTCGCGCTCCCCGAAGTGCCGTTGCTTGGCGTGTTGCCCGGAACCGGCGGCCTGACGCGCGTGACCGACAAGCGCCGGGTAAGGCACGATCGCGCCGATATCTTCTGCACGATCGTGGAAGGCATTCGAGGCGAACGAGCGAAGCAGTGGCGCCTGGTCGATGAAGTCGTCAAGCCGAACGTCTTCAAGCAAACGATCCAGGCGCGCGCGCAGGAATTGGCGGGCCTGAGCGATCGTCCCGCCGATGCAAAGGGCGTGGTGTTGACCCGCGTCGAGCGAACGGACCGCAAAGACTGAATCACTTACGCAACCGTGGACATCAAGATCGACCGGACGAAGCGCACTGCAACCTTTACCGCGAAGGCGCCCGTCACGGAGCAGCCCGCGACAATCGATGCAATCGTCGCTGCTGGCGCGAACTGGTGGCCGTTGCAGTTTGCCCGCGAACTCGACGACGCCATCCTGAACCTGCGTACGAACGAGCTCGAAATCGGCACGTGGATTTTCAGGACCGAAGGCGATGCCCGCGCATTGCTCGCGGTCGACGCCACGCTGCTCGAACATCGCGCACACTGGTTCGTCCGCGAGACGATTGGCATGTTGCGCCGCACGTTTGCGCGCATCGACGTTTCGGCCCGTTCACTCTTTACGCTGATCGAACC
>NZ_JBAUSA010000450.1:0-2929 GCF_049581465.1 Caballeronia sp.
GATTTGTGTCGCGAGAGGCGTTACCACTTCAGAACACTTTCGCTTACAGCGCGGCATCGGAAAGTCAGGCGAGTGCGACCGATTGCATTTCTCGGCACAAAAAAAACAACTCGCGGTTGTTCCGGTATTCGTGGCGAAGTGTGGCTACCTGCCACTTGGTAGAGCGAACTTTATGGGATAGAATTGAGCCTGTCAACACCATTTTTTAAAGAGGTTGCTGCGGTGAAAACTGAAGGCGGTTCAAATTCGAGGGAGAACATTCTCGCTGTCGCGACGAAGGTCGCGGGGGCACACGGGTACGGCGGCCTGAATTTCCGCGACATTGCGGCGGAAGTCGGCATCAAGGCCGCCAGCATCTACCATCACTTCCCCACCAAGGCCGACCTCGGCGCCGAAGTGGCTAAACGCTATGCGGAGCAGTTTGCGGCCATGCTCGACGCGCGATTGTCTGCCACGGCCGACCCACTTCTCTGCTTGCGCGGATACCCGGATACTTTCCGGACCGCGCTGCAGAACGACAATCGCATGTGCCTATGCAGCTTCATGGCCGCTGAGTATGACGACCTGCCGGATACGGTTAAAAAGGAAGTCGAGACGTTCGCCGATGTGAACATCAACTGGCTGGCGAAAGTGCTTACCGCCGCTGACGTGGTGAATCCCGAGGAGAGCGAAGGGCGGGCGCGCGCCATTTACGCCGCCATTTCCGGCGCGCAGCTCATGGCGAGAGGCCGCTCTGACATCGCGGTCTATGATTCGCTGGTTGAGAACTATCGTAAAGCCGGTCTCCTTCCCAACTTGTGATGGCTTCGCACTTACTGCAGCCCCAAAGCGACGGCCTGGACCGCGCCTAGAGCTGGACGATTGGGCAGGAGAATGCCGTCGCGCAGACGCAGGAGGTGGTTGAGTTACTGGCAAAAGTGTGGCCGGAAGACTATCCGGCCGGGGCGGTGGAGTGGCTCTTGTTCGAGCCTCACCGTGTCAGGCGGGCACTTGAGAACGTCGTCCAAAGGCATTACAACCCGAACAAGTTGTTCTGAATCTGGCGCAGGTGCCAAGTCAGGAACTGAGCCCCCTGGTCCGCATCACGATCACGCAGTGCTTCAATAATCGCCCGGTGCTGCGCCTCGTACTCCTTACGGCGCTCAGGCGTGAGCGAGTGCCGTTTGAGGCGACCCCATTCGCCCTGTTCGCGAACGCGATTGGTCAGTTCAAGCACTTTCAGAAAAAACGAGTTGTGAGTGGCCAGCGCGAAAGTACGGTGCAGTTCACCGTCCCAATGCTCGAATTCCTCTACGGTCTGGGCGGCTTCAGAGCGCTCGATGCAATCCATCATCCGCGCGAAGTCGGACGACGTAGCGTTGCGTGCAATCAGCTTTCGATTCATCATGCCGGGCATGACCGAGGCCCACACGCACTTTTCGTGGAACGACCAGGCTTCGTTGTCGGCTATCCAGTTCATGCCGCCTGAAGAGCACATCCTGTGGTGCGTGCGGGTGGCCAAACGCTACCTGGAGATGGGCTTCACGTCCGCACTGCGTGCCGCCGCCGCGAAGGCGCGTCTCGACGTCGTGCTGTGCAACGCCATCAACGCACGTGAATTTCCCGGGCCGCGCTAACTCGCGAGCAGCCAGGAAATCACGACGCTCGGAGGACTGGGCGACAACACACTTCCCCATCTTCCGTTCCGTGAGTTGAATTTTGGCGAAGTGGTGGGCGGCCCGGAAGAAGTGCGCCGCGCTGCGCGCATGTTCCTGAAATACGGCGTTGACGATCTAAAAATCAATCTCTCAGGTGAGTACATTGCGGGCATCCCCGCCGAGGCATCTCCGTTCTCTGAAGAAGAAATTGCGATGCTGGCTTCCGAAGCAAAGCGTGCCGGCAAACGGATTGCCGCTCACGCGCGTTCGAGTGAGTCGGTCAAGCAGTGCGTGCGCCACGGCCTCGAACTTGTTTTTTACGCGAGCTTTGCGGACGAAGAAGCACTGGATATGCTCGAGGCGAACAAGGACAAACATTTTGTTGCACCCGGCATTGGGTGGCTTGTCAGCGCGCTCTATCACGCGGAGAAGTGGGGCATTACGGAAGAGGTTGCAACCAAGATGGGTTACGCCCGTGAACTCGAAGTCGCGTCGGACACCCTGACCAAAATGCACAAACGTGGCATCCGGATTCTGCCGGGCGGTGACTACGGTTTTGCGTGGATGCCACACGGGACGAATGCTCGCGACCTTGAGCACTTCGTCAAGGACATCGGGATGACCCCGAAGGAAGCGTTGCTGTCGGCAACGAAGCTGGGTGGAGAACTGATGATGCAGCCTGAGCGCATCGGAAAACTCGCAGAAGGGTATTACGCGGATATCGTACTAGTCGACGGCGACCCGCTTAAGGACCTCAAGGTGCTGCAGGACCCGACGAAGATTTCCCTTGTCATGAAAGACGGCGAGATTATCAAGAGTTGCCATGACGTGACGGTCCCGGAGGGCCCGATTCACGTCACTGGAGGCAACGAGCCGATGAGGGATGAAGGCGTCAAAAAGGCGATGCACGCAGAAGCCCACTGACGTCAGCCGGGGCGCGGAACTTGCGCCCCGGTCATTTCGCGAAAGGTCAATCGTCAAGCAGGCGGGTATGGTGGTCAGCGGGTCAGCGGGTTAGTGGGCTGCGAGTTAGTGAGTGCTGAAATTGTGGCACTGGGCGGTCGAGGCGAAGCGTGTGGGTGGCGGTGATGCTTGGGGAGGGTGTTCGACTGAGAGTTGATGAGTGTGGGCCGGGCTACGTTCGTGCCAAAAACCTTAAATGGGCAACGACGACACTTAAAAATTGGCGGTTTAAACGCGTTTCTTTGCTTCGTTTCTTTGCGCGTTTGCAAAGAAATGAAGTCCCGCCCCGGATAGGGGCTAACAGTAATAAGCAAGAAAATCCGACTTAA
>NZ_JBAUSA010000451.1:0-3433 GCF_049581465.1 Caballeronia sp.
TTGCAGCTGGCTTGATGGTATGCGGTGGTTCGGCGTTCGCGCAAGCAAGCGGCGCAATGTCCAACGATTCGATGCCAAAAGACTCAATGTCCAAGGACACCATGTCAAAGGGCGCCATGAGCCAGGATTCAATGTCGAAGGACACCATGGGCAAGGACGTGAAGCAGGACAAGATGAAAAAACCCATGGCTCATGAGGCATCCGGCGCCATGGCGAACTAAGCTTCAATAAATGCGGAAAATGGCTGCGTCGATCGGCGTATCGTGGGTATTTTCGTGGATTGTTTTCCACGCTTATTTGCCCGCGCTTATTTCCCGGCCGTTTTCCACGCGCTTATTTCGCGCACCTATTTCGCGCACCTATTTCGCGCGCTTATTTCGCGGGCTTATTTCGCGCGCTTATTTTTTGGCGCGCTTATTTGCCCGGCCATTTGTCCAGCCGCTGGCCGTCGGGATGATTCGGCTGTATTCCCTTCAGAGATTCACACAGGACGCTGCTGAACCTCGTGTCCGTCAAACAAGCCTCGGAGTCCATCATGCGGGTCTCACCGTTCCTTTCCATCGCCGCCATCCTCGTGTCGTTCATGGCGGCGTCAGCCTACGGGGCATCCGCGAACACGTGTAGCGCGGCGAGCCCGGCACATCGCGCGGCGCTGGTCGAGTTGTACACGAGCGAGGGCTGCAATAGTTGCCCACCCGCCGACAACTGGCTGAGCCAGCTAGACCAGGCCCGCAAGACGAACACCGTGGTTCCACTGGAACTGCACGTCGACTACTGGGACGGACTCGGCTGGAAGGATCGCTTTGCGCAACCGACTTTCACGGAGCGGCAACAACGCCTGTCGTCCAAGGGCGGCGGCAACGTGGTCTATACGCCTGAGGTTTTTGTCGGCGGACGCGAGTTGCGCGGTTGGTCGAGCGACGCCAGCTTTGAATCGCGCATCGAGCAATTGAACTCCGAAGCACCGCTTGCCGATATTCATATCGACGCTCACGCAACTACGCCCGGCAATGTCGCGTTCAACGCCACCTTCCAGGCTCGCTCGACGCTTCCCGACGACGCCGTCGCGTACGCCGCCGTGTTCGAAGACAGGCTCGAGAGCGACGTGAAAGGGGGTGAGAACCGGGGCGCGACCTTGCATCACGACCGCGTGGTGCGTCGCTGGATCGGGCCGGTGCGTATAGTTGGAGGACGTGCGCAAATCGCCGGCGACTACACGGCAGGCCCAATGCTGCAAGGCATGGGCGTGGTCGCGTTCGTCGAGAATGCGGCGACGGGTGACGTGCTGCAAGTGGCGGAACTGCCCGGATGCGCGAGTTGAAGGAATCGCGTGCTTTTTCTTGATACTGAGAGGGTCAGAATGAACGCGACACATGAAGTGAGCAACGTGCGCCGGCCTGCTGTATTGATCCAACCCGGCTGGGTCCGGGTTTGTCACTGGCTCAACGCACTCGCGGCGGTGCTGATGATGATGTCGGGATGGCGGATCTATGATGCATCGCCGGTATTCAAGGGCTTCGTGATTCCGGTTGGCATCACGCTCGGTGGTTGGCTTGGAGGCGCATTGCAATGGCACTTCGCGGCGATGTGGCTCCTGTTCGTGAACGCCCTTTTCTATCTCGGCATGAACATCGTGACGGGACGCATCAGGACCAAGTTCTTTCCGCTTTCACCGCGCGCCGTCCGGCACGATCTCGGCGAAGCGCTCAAAGGGCATTTATCGCATGCCGACCCGAGCAAGTACAACGCGGTGCAGAAACTCGCGTACCTCTTCGTGATGCTGGATATAGCCGTGCTGATCCTGTCCGGACTCGCGATCTGGAAGTCCGTGCAGTTCCCGTTGCTGCGTGAGTTGATGGGCGGCTACGACTTCGCCCGCGTTGTCCACTTTTGCGCAATGTCATTGCTTGCCGCTTTTATTATCGTTCATCTGGTCATGGTGGCCCTCGTGCCGCGCTCCCTGGTGACCATGATTCGTGGACGATAGATAGTTCAAGGAAATTCGATCATGAAACCGACCAAACCTTCCCGGCCTGTGCGCATGGGCATCGATCGCGACTCGTTGATTATCGATGTGCGACGCGAGCTCGACATGCCGTCGCGCCGGCTCTTCGGCAAACGGATCCTGACGCTCGGCGGCCTTGCAATGATGACCGGCTGCAGCCTGTCGGACAACAAGTCTGTCGAGACCTTCCTGACCCGCGTCTCGCGTCTGAACGATAGCGTGCAAGGCTGGCTCTTCGACCCGAATCGCCTTGCACCTACGTACACCGAAGCGCAGATCACACGACCCTTTCCGTTCAATGCGTTCTATGGCGTCGACGACGTGCCTGAAGTCAATGGCGCCGATTTCCGCCTGAAAGTCGGGGGGCTTGTGCAGGACACCCAGGTCTGGACCCTGCCCGATCTCTACGCGTTGCCGAAAGTGGAGCAGATCACGCGGCACATCTGCGTGGAGGGATGGAGTGCGATCGGGCGCTGGGGTGGTACGCCGTTTTCGGCGTTTTTGAAGCGCGTGGGCGCGGATACATCGGCGAAATATGTCGGCTTTAAATGCGCCGACGATTATTACGAGAGCATTGACATGCCGACCGCCCTGCATCCGCAGACTTTGCTCACGTTTACCTACGACGGCCAGCAGTTGCCGCCCAAATACGGCTTTCCGATGAAGCTCAGGATGCCGACGAAACTCGGCTATAAGAACCCCAAGCACATCATGGAAATTTTCGTGACGAATAAGTATCCGGGCGGGTATTGGGTCGATCAGGGATATAACTGGTTTGGGGGGTCTTGAGTTAAAGCGGGGTTTGCCGTTTGATCGGCAGAGTCGGAAATTGCATCGCGAGCGAGCTTGTCTTCGCGAAATGGAAAAACGAGTCGAGGGGTATCCTCGCGCTCGCACCGGATCGTGGATCGCCACGTCCGGTGAATGGGCAACGTGTCGGCCTTTTACTGCGGTTTTTGTATCGTGCCCTTTGATCCATCCGGCATCATCGGGACCATCGCCGGCGTGCCGTCCATATTTTTGGCCGCGATGCTGCGCGCCATCGGGCCGCCGGGCGCGACGACGGGGTCTCCCCAGTGCGTCATGCCCGATGTCGCGGCGCCGTGAGCGTTGCCACCGCCCGTTCCGCCTTGCCCGTTGCCTGCGAATGCCGCGGCTGACAAACACATCGCCAGCCCCGCGGTCACCCTGCCCACTATTGCCCTGTTCATGATCTGCTCTCCATGAGGCGCTAGGCTAGATTGCGTCGCGTCGTGGTGGTATACGTCGGGCGTGGCGCGGTGGATGCAGAAGGGACGCCGGTTTGGGCGGCTGAGGGCGGTGAGGGGCGTGACGTTGGGGTGGTTCTGCTAACGGTGGGTGTGCGGCGAGGGTAGAGTCCTTCTCGCGTGGTCGTTCTGCATAAGTAGTATTTTCTTGCTTATTTCT
>NZ_JBAUSA010000452.1:0-2083 GCF_049581465.1 Caballeronia sp.
ATCAGCGTCACGGCGTCTTTGAGGCCAGACGCATACGGATAGCCGCAGGTCTGGCCGAAGATGAGCCCAGGATGTCGCCAGATGACGGCGAGCTCACCGCCTCGGGCGAGCCTCGTCGGCGATTGAACGCCGGCCTCCGCCAGGCGAGCGGAAATCGCCGCCCATAGTGCGTCATTGGCCGCGGCGGTCCACGGAAAATCATACATGGGCAGGATAGCGATCAGCGTTTCGCCGCTCACGCCGCTCGTTGGTCCCAACCTGGGTGAAGCGGGCCGTGGTGGGATGTCAGGAGATAGCGTCGCGCCACGTCGAAATAGCTGTTGTAGACAAGACCGCCGTTGCGCTCGATCAGGGCGGCGCGATTGAGGCGATAGAATTTCGGGATTTGGTACCAGGGCAGCCTGCCGCGCAGGTGATGCGCAGCATGCAGGTTGTTGAACAGGAAAAGCGGCCCGAGAATTCGAGCATTCTCGACAATCGCCGTCCGCTTGCCCACCTCCTGCTCGGCGCGATGCTCGGCGAAGGAGCGAACCACGGCGAGGCTCAGGCCGGGATAGACAAAGCACGCGACATAGACCCAGAACGGCATGCCGCAGACGCCGAACACCCAGATGAGAATGACGGCGCATTCGAGGAGGTGCCGCGCGACGATCACGCGCGTGTTGCCCTTGCCCCGCCAGACGTCGCGAGCCAGGCCGCGAACGAAACGCGAGATCGTCCATGCCGGACCGAGGATCATACGCCCGAGAAGTGTCGACTGCGCGGCAACGACGGCGCGCCCGAACGGCCCGAGCGCGCACCACTGGCCATCCGCCCAGTAATAGCTTTCGGGATCATCGAGCGGATCGGTCAGGTTCTCGTCCCGATGATGGGCAAGATGGGTCGAGCGGTAGATCGAATAGGGCAGCCATAGCGATAAGGGCCAGCGGCCGATCATTTCGTTGACGCGGCGATTCCGGGTCGGATGGCCGTGAATTGTTTCGTGCTGCAGGTTCAACTGCCAGGCAATGATCCAAGCGCCGAGCGGCGTCAGAACCCACCACGGCAGATCACGATAGAAAAAGGTGGTCGTAAACCACAGACCGTAAATGGCAAAAGCAAGGAGGGCGGTCGGCCATTCGAGCCCGCGATCAAGCGATTTGAGCTCCACGAATTCCACGAGCAGCGGTCCCTCAACCGATGCGCAGCGAATCACCAGCCTGAAGCGATGTTAGCTTGCGCGTCGCGTTCCTAGCAATTTTGTCTATCGTATACTAAATCGATAGACATTATCGGTCAAGCCGTTGTGGCGCCCACCAGGTCCGTTCGGCCGGCCGCAGAATTCTCTTGTGCCCGCTTGGAGGAGAGCAGGATCGATCACCCAAACAGATCCGCCTCCGCCGAGCCCAGAAGCCACTAAGCCAGCGCAATAAAAGCTACGAAACGCGAATAACCGCTACCAAAATAGCTAGAGTGCTATTTTTTAGAATCAGACTTTTCAATGAGTTAGGGGCGATTGAAATAAAAAATCTCTTCCCGTCCGAGACCTCTGCGACCTATCCGACGCGCATCGCTTTTTTCTCGCCCGCGGATGCGACTTGTGCCTGATCCAGCGATGAGGAAACGTATACACTATTTTCTGTTTTTGTCAACATCTGGTCGACCAAGAATCTCGCAGGCGGGGTTCAGTTTTCAAGCGCGACTTATCGTTGTTGGGGATCCTGGCCCCCTTGAGGCTGCGACGAGCGCGTCGGCGCTCAGGCGCCTCGCGCCGCACCGTTCGCCGTCGCCAGCGCGCCCGGCACGAGTTCGCAATAAAGGAGCCGCTCGGGATCGACTGGTCCCGGTAACGAGATTTGTCCCTTGGGAGCGGGTTGAAACCCCATCCGGGCATAATACGGCTCATCGCCGACCAGGATCACAAGCTTCCAGCCGGCGGCCTTCGCGGCCTCCAGCGAACTCGTCACGAGGGCTTCTCCGATCCCCTGGCTGCGGAACACCGGCTCGACGATCAACGGCCCAAGCAGCAGCGCCGACGCTTCCCCGATGACAATTGGCGTCATGGCGGAGGCGCCGACCAGGAGCGTGCCCACCCGCGCGACGA
>NZ_JBAUSA010000453.1:0-2433 GCF_049581465.1 Caballeronia sp.
TCGAGATAGGTATTGACGAGATTCCGCCAGTCCTCAACGTCGAGTGCAGCCGCAAGTTCGCTCGAGCCGACAAGATCGCAGAACATGACTGTGATCGGACGTCGTTCGGCGGAATCGGGCTGCCCGAACGATTGGGCTGGGGCGGGCGCGGCTGGCCTCGGTCGGGCTTGAGCCGTTCGAGGTTGCTGTGCGCCGAGCTCCGCTATTGACCTTAGAAGTCGCCTGCGGTCGCCGAGAGGGACGCCGAGTTCTCGGAGGTCGCCATCGGTAAGATCGGCGAGCACGTCAAAATCGATCTTGTTTTCTCGAAACTTTTCCTCGTATCGACCGAGGCCAAGACCACGGAGCCACACGCGGACATTCATGATCGCTTTCTCGGCGGGGCGAAACTAACCCCTGATCCTCTGGTGAATGTAGGGATAAGACGCACAACACGCATGAAGCAGATTGGTCAGCAATGCGTAGAACTACCTACAGGCTGCTAGACGATCTGGATTTGACGTCAGGCCCGGCCTCGCACAAGGTGATGCGAACTACACCGATCTGGAAGATCGCTCGCCCAGGCTTGAGCGATCACGGTGCCGACAATTGCAAATGGAAGGCGGCGCTAATTGCGCGCCGCGCCCGGAAACCAGCGCCTATGCCAAAATATTAGCACCGGACCCATCACCGACGGCATCAGCACCGCCAGCCCATGTCGACGAAGCTTGATCGTGGCAATGCGTAGCGACTCGTTCCGCGCCTGTTAGGAGTTGGAGATGACGGAGATCGTTGTGCCTCTTCCGGAAATGGTTTCGGTGAGTCTGACAGTTAACGGCAGCCTTCAGACGCTTTCGCTCGATCCCCGGACGACACTTCTCGACGTGTTGCGAGAGCATCTCGACCTGACTGGCACGAAGAAAGGCTGTGATCAGGGCCAATGCGGCGCCTGCACTATCCTGATGGACGGACGGCGCATCAATTCGTGCCTCACGTTTGCCGCCATGTACGATGGCGCCCAGATCACCACGATCGAGGGGTTGGCCGTCAACGGCGTGCTGCATCCCCTGCAGCAGGCGTTCATCGATCATGACGCTTTCCAGTGCGGCTATTGCACGTCCGGGCAAATCTGCTCTGCGGCTGGGCTGATCGCGGAGGGTCGGGCAAAAAACGCGGATGAAATCCGTGAGCTCATGAGCGGTAATATCTGTCGTTGCGGCGCTTACACCAACATTGTCGCGGCAGTCGAGCAAGTGGTGGGGCGATCATGATCAACTTCCAGTACGCACGCGCAAACGACGTTGCGGAAGCGGTACGTCTCATCGGGCGCAGTCCCAACGCCAAATTCATCGCCGGCGGCACCAATCTAATCGATTTGATGAAGATGGATGTCGAACAACCAACCACCATTGTCGACATCACTCGGCTGCCACTCAAGCAGATCGAAGGCATGCCTGCCGGCGGCCTGCGTATCGGCGCGCTCGTTCGCAACACGGATCTCGCTTACCACCCGCTCGTGGAGCAGCGTTATCCGGTTCTCGCCAGCGCGATCATGGCGGGAGCCTCGCAACAGCTGCGCAACATGGCCTCGACCGGCGGAAATCTCCTACAGCGTACGCGCTGCCATTACTTCTACGACACTGCGGCGACCTGCAACAAACGAGAGCCCGGCAGCGGCTGCTCCGCCATTGACGGACACAATCGCATGCACGCGATCCTCGGTGCGAGCGAAACCTGTATCGCGGTCCACCCATCTGACATGTGCGTCGCGCTCGCGATATTGGAGGCGAAGGTCCACGTTACTGGCGTCTCAGGCGACCGCGTGATCGCGTTTGCGGACCTCCACAGGTTACCGGGTGACACACCGCAGCGCGACACCAGCCTCAATGCCGACGAGATCATAACCGCGGTGGAGCTGCCGCCGCAGGGTTTCGCAAAGAACTACACGTATCTGAAAATCCGTGACCGGCTCTCGTATGCGTTCGCGCTTGTGTCCGTCGCAGTTGGGCTCGAACTCGACGGTGACATCATCAAGGAGGCACGCTTCGCGCTCGGCGGCGTTGCGCACAAGCCGTGGCGCGATCCACAGGCTGAAGCCGCGCTGCGCGGTCAGCCCGCAGTTGCCACGACGTTCGTCAGCGCAGCGAATGTGCTGCTACGCGACGCCAAGGGCTACGGGCGCAATACTTTTAAGATCGATCTCGCGCGCCGTGGCATCGTGCGCGCGCTCACACAAGCCGCGCGCGGTACGCCGCAGTCACAGTCGTCCAAGAAGATCATCTGAGATAGCCATGGCACCTTACATCGGCACCGGAACATCCCGCATCGACGGCGTCGCGAAAGTCACCGGCGCGGCCAAATATGCGGCCGAGTTCAACGCGCCCGGCCTCCTCCACGGCAGCATAGTCACCTCGACGATCGCGAAAGGCCGCATCACGGGCATCGACACAAATG
>NZ_JBAUSA010000454.1:0-15436 GCF_049581465.1 Caballeronia sp.
ATCCACACTTCCTTCTCCGCTGAAATGACAACCGTCCCTTCCACGCTGATAATCTTCAGGTCCTTCAGCGCCGTCAGCAGCATTTCATCTCGCTGCGCCTGAATCTCCAGCTTGCCGCTGGCAGCAATGAGCTTCATACCCAGCTTCTGGGCAAAGAGTGATATCGCTTCGCCGGCCGCGACGGTGAATTTCTTGAGCACGCCAATGTCAGCGTTTCCACTAGCTGTCGCCATCAGATTGCCCTGTGCGGCTAGTTGCAGATGATGACCACTCGTAAGCGCCACACCTGCTGGCGCACTCGCGAGCAGTACCGCCTGCTGCAACTTGTCCAGCCTCTGCTCCAGAAACTGTCGCTGCTTTTCAACCTCTGCCACGTGGGCCTGCGCTACCTGCGCAGCATCCGCCAAGGCCTTCATTTGCGCGGCGGCTGCATCGAGTTGTGTCCTTGCCTCGGCCATGTCGAGTTGCTGACCGTTCGCCTTCGGCTGCGCTTCGGCGGAAATCAGAACCCCCATCCCTCCCCTTAGCGCCACATGCTCGTCCGAGCGAAGCTCACCCCCTAGCCCTCGCTTCTCCCGCTGATCATTCACCATGTGTCCCAGGTTTAATTCACTAGCCTGAAACGGTGTTGTCAGATGGACATGTTCGCTCCCCTCGCGGTCCTCCATGCGCATCTCATTGCCGCCAGCAGTGCGAAGGATATTGCGGGTGTTGTTCTCGTTGTTGACGTGGTCTGGATGCTGACTGTCATGCATCGCGCCAATAATAATGGGTCGATTTGGATCCCCATCCGTAAAGATGACGGCCACCTCCGTCCCGTCGATCAACGGAAAGTGATGTCCATAATCTCTTCCCGCGTACGGTTTAGCCAACCGAACCGGCCGGCTGGTACCACCTGGACTCCACTCATCCAGATCGAACGGAGACTTGATCCTGTACCCGCTCTGCGGCGTCATGTACGCGTACTTGTAGTTATCGGGCGACATGACCCGCGCCGGCAAGATGCCGGTGATCCGCTGCTTGGCAGCAGGATCTACCATCGGCCGATAGATACGATCCGACGGAATCGCCGTGAACTCACAGGTGTACGCTTCCTTGCGCGACGCCTTGTGCTTGACATGCGTGAGCATCAATCCATGTTCGGCATTGTCGAGCTTGCGGTTGGTAAAGCGGAACACAGCGCCCGGCGTCATGCCGATCACGTTGCCGGTCCCTTCAAAGATCACCTGCCGCGCCAGTTCGGCTTGATGCCGCAAGGTCGCCACGCGCTTGCCTGCTTCCGGCGTGGTGTAGTGCTCGCCCCAGCGATACTGATTGCCAACGGTCGTTTCGTCTTCGCGTGCCGTGTTCACCTGCGTCAGCAGCGCGACCCCAGCCGTGCGATGGTTGTAGTCATCCACCGTCACCGATTGCACCACGCGCTTGCGGCGCTCGACCAGCGTCATGACCGAATCCGCACCTCGGCTAGCGAAACCGCCTTCCTCGCGATACGGCGCCGAAAGCTTCGGATCACGTGCGTACGCATCGAGGTCGTCACCAAACACGATGACCTCATGCTTGGGCGTCTGTTCGAAACGAAACCAGATGCCCTCTTCTGCAGCAATGCGCTGGATGAACGCCAGCGCCGATTCGGCATACTGCGTAATGTATTCATGGGTTTCGTACTCGGCCCGAAGCTGGAACTTGAAATCGACGGCGGTGTAGCCGTAGTGCCGCAACACCGATTCGATAGCACTCGGCACAGTCTGGTTCTGAAACAGCCGGCTCGCGACCTCGAAGCCAAGATCGGACAGACGCGGTCCAAGCATCACGCTGTAGCGCGTTTCATCGGCTGACGAACTCAATTCATCGAAGGCGCTGATAATTCCACTGATCAGCCGCTCGGGCGGCTTCGCCAGGCGCGCGGCCAGTTCCGCCGGCAATCCGGCGTTGGGATCAACCGGTTCAACGGCAAACTTGGCTCGTTTGCCTAGAACGTCGGCAATGGGGAGTCCAGCGCGGGCACAGGTGAACTCGATCAAGAACCAATATGGCTTGCTAATTTCTTCCTCACCGTCCATGGACAGCACGGAGAAAGCCGCGGGTTGCTTCGAGATGCGCAGGCTATACGCCTGCGTCGGTAAAACCATAGTTCCCATTGATGGGCGTCTCCTGTTAGCCGATATCTCTTTGCACGACATCGGCTGAATATTGAGGTGGGTTGTCCGCAGTTACGTCGACGCGCTTTTATCCCTCGGCATCTGCGAAATCATCGAAAGGCCGACATCCATCCCTTCAACCTGAAAGTGCGGGACGATAAAAAGCCTGACGCGAAAGAAACCCGGGTTGTCCTCGATGTCTTCTACCGTCACTTCCGCTTGACGCAGCGGATGCGCAGCCTGAAGGTCGTCGTTGGGATCGGTCATCTCGGTGACCAGCGTCTTGATCCAGTTATTGAGTTCCACTTCGAGCAGACGTCGATCCTTGGTCGTCCCAATGTTTTCGCGCTGAAGCAATTTCAGGTGATGCGCAATGCGTGACAGCAGAAATATGTAGGGAAGTCGCGCGTTGATCCGGCTGTTGCCCGTGGCTTCCGGGGTGCTGTAGGGTGCGGGCTTCTGCGCAGAATTTGCAGAAAAGAAACACGCAAAGTCATGGTTCTCGTAAAACGACAACGGAATGAAACCCAGATTCGCGAAGGCGAATTCTCGCGTTTCGGGGATTAGCACCTCGGCTGAAATCTTGTTTTGAAATCCGGCGCCAAGGTCATACCAATGCACCGGCAGGCCAGCAACCTTCCCGCCCGCTCGCGGACCCCGGACCTGAACACACCAGCCGTTGCGTACAAAGCTATGCACCATGTTCGCGGCGAACGCGAACGAGGCACTGACCCAAAGGAAGCGATTCGGATCCGTACCCTTGACCGTTTCCCGATAGTTCAGGTCGCGCACGGGCGTAGTGTCGGGGCCATACGGTTGTCGGCCGAGAACACGCGGCATCGTGAGGCCTACGTAGCGCGCATCGTCAGTGCTGCGAAACGCCATCCACTTGATAAACTCGGGGCGGTCGAAGTAGCCGCTAATATCCTGGATCGCGACAACCTCCTCCATCGACTTCTTACCAAAAAACGCCGGACCCACGGCGCCAATGAACGGCATATGCGCTGCCGCCGCAACCTTCGATATATTGCGCAACAGTGCAATGTCCTTCGCCGAGTTGACGAACTCAAAGTTCGAGATGATCGCGCCGATTGGTTGACCACCCGGTGTATCGTATTCCTGAATGTACCCGTGGTAATACAACCCGCTCTGGATGACCTCCGGCGTATCGTCGAAGTCTTGCTGCAATGTCTCCTTCGAACAGTCAAGCACTTCAATCTTCACGTTCTCGCGGAAATCGGTACGATCGACCAGAAACTTCAACCCGCGCCACGCCGACTCGATCGTCTGAAACTGCGTCGAGTGCAACACCGCATCAAGGTACTTGTTCACTTGCCGATCAAGCGCATCAATATGAAAATCGAGAAGCGATTTGTCCAGGCGGTCGACTGAGCGGCCAGAATCGGCGATCACCTCCAACAGCACACCGAGCGCCCGCGACAAGCGTTCGTTGAATGGCGCCGCGGCGAGTGTATCGTTGTCCTGGAACCCTTCGAGTGGACGCGCGTCATACATGGGCTTCACGTCGAGCTTTTCGAAGAGATTGGCTAGGACGTCGCGCTCGTCGCGTGCAAGCGCCGAGGGCGGGACCACACCGGCTTGCAGACCGTCAATGCGCGTCATTGCTCCCCCGTTCTACCGACCTGTCTCAGATCAGCGCTCAAGCTTGTGGAAAGCGACGTACTCTTGACGATTCGTTCCAGTTCACTCGCAAACGCGCTGTTGTCGAGAAAATTCGATTTGAGATCCCGTAACAGGTTGCGCATGGATATGAGCCGCTGCAGTTGGGGGATCTGGTGGGCTACGCTTTCGGGTTCGAAATCCTTCATGGACTTGAAGTGCAGCGGTACGCTCGATTCGGCGTTGTCACCTTCAACGGCAATAGGCAGATCGACCCGAATTTGCGGGTTCAGCTCAGCGAGAACTGCATCGAAGTTGTTTTTATTGACGTCGATCTTCTTCCGCTCAGCGAGTGACTCACTCGCGTGGCCCGCGCTGTAGTCGCCCAGTACGAGGAGCTTGAGAGGAAGTTCTACCCTCTGCCGCGCACCGCCCGTGTGCAAGTCCACAGAGATGGAAATTCTGGACTTGGGAATTTCCCGTTCAAAGTTATCGGACATGACTTCGTGGCCCTGTATTTATGGCTCTGCAGCCCGCGTGGAACGCTAACCACGGAGTACGGAAAAGGAGAACGCACGTCACGTGAACACGGCTGACGACGCGATGAGCGTCTAGTCCAACCCATCAAAATCAGCTTTAAATCGGCGCATGCATGCCTTTTATTACAGCAGGCCATCCGAACGTTAGTCAACCGGTTAGGTATGCGATTCGATCTAAATAACCGATCGGGTTGTTTTAAAAAAATGAAATACGCTTTGAAATCAAAATCCATAAGAAGACATGTGAAATTTCAACACCAACAAACTCGCGCAAGCCTGCACACGCAGGTCATCACGAACTGAAACACCGTTTCAAGCTAGTCCTGCGGCACTCGCTATCTCTTTAATAGACGACACTGCGTAGTTCGTGTTTAGAATGCTTCCCCCAATAAGCCAACCATAAACTTGATCGCTATGCGGACTTTCAAACCGCTCTGGCATGAAGGCCTGATACTCACGCCGCAGCATTTTCAACAGCAGGAACAGTGGCTTAATTTCTCCCACCGGCAGTTCGCATCGCTAGCTGTGGCGGAGCCATGGGGCGTGATCGACGTGCAGATCGATGAGGAGATGCTGGACGCCGGCCGACTGTCTCTCACGCGGCTAAAGTTGCGGCTACCGGATGGAACGCTGGTCGACACGTCGGTCACCGACGTCCTGCCCCGTCCGCGAGATCTCGGCCGCGACGTTGCGGCCGACATGCAGAGCGTGGTCGTGGTCGCGGCGCTCCCGTTACTCAATGCGGATGGCAGTAATTGCCGGTTCGACAATGAGACCCTGTCGCGGCCACGCCGCTATTTCCGCGAATACGTTGACGTACCCGATCTGAACGGCACGGGGGTGGAAGAGCTCTCAGTGGAGCGACATGCGGTTCATCTCCTGTTCGACTTCGAACCGCACGCGGACGACGTCGTATGCCCGATCGCGCGGCTCACACGCGGGACACAGGGCCAGTTCGAAGTTGATCGCACTTATGTTCCGCCCTGTCTGACCCTTTCCGCTAATACGCGCCATCAGGAACGTGTCGCGCGCCTGTCAGACATCCTGCTCGCCAAAAGCACGGTGCTCGCCGTCAGGCGCAGCGAACGCGTCGATCAGATTGCCGAATTCGGCGTGTCCGATGTATCGCTTTTCTGGCTTCTGCACTGCATTCATACGCACTGGCCCAAACTGGCATTCCTCGGCACCCATCCGAATCAGCCACCCGAGCGCCTTTACGAAATCCTGGCGGGACTGACGGGCGCATTGATGACCTTTTCGACTGGCACCACGTTGACGTCCATTCCCATGTACGAACACGCTAAGCAAGACGAAGTGTTTTCGGCTCTCGAATCCCTGATCCGTGATCTTCTCGATGCCATCATCCCGTCCCGCGTGATTCCAATCGGCCTCGCCCGCAAGAGCGCGACCACGTGGACGGGGCAGTTCAAGGACGACCGCCTGCTCAAAGGCGCGGACTATTATCTATCGGTGAATGCTTCTGCGCCGGCGTTCCAGATCACCGAACAAGTCCCGAAATTGTGCAAGGTCGGCGCGCCTGACGACATCGAACGGATTGTTAATTCGGCACTCGCCGGGATTCCGTTGAAGGCGGTGCAGCGCGTGCCGGCTGCAATCCCGGTGCGCCTCGAAAACCAATACTTCGCGCTTGACGCGAGGGATCCCGCGCATGCTCGCATGCTCGCAGCGCGCGCCTGCCACGTCTATCTGCCGACCACCTTGCCCGATGCATCGTTTGAACTTTATGCGGTGTTGACATCGTGAACGGGACAATCCAGCGCGGACCCGATGCGTTTTCAATACGCGCCCTGCTGCGCGACACCGCACTCGAAGTCTCGCTGCTTGCGCGAGACCCAACCGACCATTCCGCGTTCGAGTTGCGCGAACGCTGCCAGCAAGTGGTCAGCGATTTCGATCGGGCACTTAAAGCCGAGCAAGTTCCTCAAGACGTGCGGGAAGACGCTGTCTATGCGCAATGCGGACTGCTCGACGAGACTGCGCTGAGATATCTCGCGGACAACGAACGCTCGGAATGGGACGCTCAACCCCTGCAAGTCGAGCGATTTGGGAATCATGACGCCGGTCAGCGGATTTATGAGCGAATAGCAGTTCGTGTGCGGGAGATGCCGCCTAACGTCACACTCCTGGGGTGCTACGCAGCGATCCTTGGCCTTGGGTTCCTCGGCCGCTATGCGCACGACGGTGAACACCAGCGTGCCGAATTGGTGACTTTGCTGAATGAGCGCATCCTGGGAGCGGGACCACGACGCGCCGGCTTCATCCTTAACGAAAGTGGCGGCACCCGTCTTGATTGGCTACGCCGGCTTTCGCCCTGGACGATGGCTGGAATCGGTTGCGTGGCGGCAGCCCTGATCTGGTTCGCGCTAGGGCAATCCCTCGACGCGCAACTGGCTAACCTGGCCGTGCCGAAGTCATGACGAAAGCGGGACCTTCCCTCTACGACATGCTGCTCGGCCACATCGACGGCGACGCACTGGATAACCACGACGACAACACGCTCGAAATTCTGAGCGTACTGGATAACATCAGGCGCATCCTGAACACCCGAGCGGGAACGCTCAAGCACCTGCCCAACTATGGGCTCCCCGATCTGACCAACGTCTACAGGAACCTGCCGGTGTCAGCACATCAACTCAAGGCCCAGATGGAAGCCACGCTGCTTGTCTACGAGCCGCGCATCCGTTCAATAGACGTGGAGGTGATGCCGGCGCAACCCGGGACGGTCGTCAGCTACGAAATGACGTGCCATCTGAAAAAGCACGGCCTCGTGCGCTTTGGAACGCACTACGAGCCAGACGGACGGACGCTGCTGGCGTGGCGGCCGCCCGGCAGTGAGGCCTAGTCCTGTTGCGGCTACAAGCGCTTCACGGCGCCCTGCAACTGGGCTTACCCAACTTCAATGCACCCAATCGTTCCACAACACGACCAAAATCGTCATCAGCGCCGGCCCGATAAACAAGCCCACCAACCCGAACGTCTGCGCCCCGCCTAGAATCCCGAACAGCACAAGCAGGAACGGCAATCGCGTCGCGCCACCGATCAGCACCGGCCGCACAAAATGCTCGGCGACAATCACGACGACAAAACCAAACACCGCGACGCAGATCGCCGCGACCATCGCGCCTTGCGCCAGCAGCCACAGCGAAGCGCCCACGAAGACGATGGGGGCGCAAAACGGCAGCATCGCCGCGATGGCGGTCAGCATGCCGAGCAAGGTCGCATGCGGCACGCCCGTCACACCGTACGCCACGCCCAGCAACGCGCCTTCGCCGAGCCCTACAACCACCAGACCGGTCACCGTACACCGGACCGACTCGGCCATGCGCCGGGCGAGTGCAGCCCCCTCCGCTCCAAACGCGCGACGCGAACCGTCGAGCAGTTGCTCCCCGAGCTTCGAGCCCGCCTTGAACAAGAAGAACAGCGTCACCAGCATGAAGCCGAAAACGACCAGCCCATGCACGAGACGGCCACCAAAATGCCGCGTCATCGCAACGACGCTCGCGCTGTGCAAGCTCTTCACAGCCGGCGATGACCCAAGGGGCGTTGCAAGATTGGCTTGCCACCATGCGGCCACGCGCGTTGCACCGATCGGCAGATGATTCACGAAATCCGGCATGGCGATGCCGTTGCGCAGCGACTCCTGGAACCAGCCCATGAGATCGCCGGCCTCGTATCCCGCTTGCGTCACGACGACGACAAACGGCACCAGGAACACGAGTCCGGTGACCAACGTGAGGCCGGCGGCAATCCCTATGTTATGTTTCTCCAGTGCGGGATGCGCTTCGAGCCAGGTCAACAAGGGCCACAATGCGATCGCAATCACCACCGCCCAGACCACGGCCGGAATGAACTCGCGGATCATCCAGAGCGCAACCGCGACGAGCAAGGCATACAGCAACCCCGATGCCATACGTTGCAGGCGCTGCGTGCGATCTTTTTGTTCGCTAGACGGCTGCTCGCGTGGATTCATGTTGATGACCTGTGTAAATGCGCATTGACGAAATGATGGGTGTGAATGAAGTGCATTGTAAATGGTGCCCGTACAGTAAGGTTTGCGGAGGCGTTTGTGGACCTTTAAGCAACGCGAAACGCCATGCGGTTCCGTGCACCATGCGTTGCACTTATTTCACACTCCCCATTTTTCGATTCCCTATAATCGGTTCCTCTGCTCCGGCATCCGTTCAAGAGATATTGCAGTGACAACGATTCAAACGATTGTCGGCGCTTGCGCCACCACCGCACTGCTTGCCGGTTGCGCGTCCGGTCCCAACCGGGCGAAGGAAGAGGCGCTCAACCAGAAGGTCGGGATCGTCGTGAGGCCAGTGAAGGCCGGCGTGGAGATGCGCATGCAGGAGGCCCCGTTGTTCGAATTCGACGCGGCGGCCATGCGCCCGGCTAGCGTCGCCATACTCAATCGCGCTGCCGTGCTGCTCAAGCGCAGTACGCGACCGATCATGATCGAGGGACACACCGACAACGTCGGCCCGCTCGACTACAACACCACGCTGTCGCAAGCACGCGCGAACGCCGTCGGCGATGCACTGGTTGCACGCGGCGTGCCCGCTGCACGCATCAAGACCAAGGGAATGGCTTATCTGGAGCCGGTAGCGTCCAACGATACGCCCGAAGGGCGCGCGTTGAACCGGCGTGTGGAGATTCTCGTCAAGGCGGAAAGCGAAGAAACGCTGATGGGTACCGCCACGACGAAATGATGTGGCGCTTTATGTCGCCGGCTGAACTTCCATGACGAGCAATTGGGCGCCGTCGGTGACCTGATCGCCGACGCCGAACAGGATTTCGCTGACCGTGCCGCTCGCAGGCGCCACGATCGTGTGCTCCATCTTCATCGCTTCCATCACGAGCAGCGGCGCGCCCTTTGCCACTGTTGCGCCGGGTTCCACCAGCACCGCGATCACTTTTCCCGGCATCGGTGCGGTCAGACGACCTTCGCCGTGCTCAGCGTCAGCGGCGTGAGCGAGCAGGTTCTGCCATTCGAACGCGAGCGATGCACCTTCGAAAAACACATGGAACATGTCGGCGTCCACGACGACCCGGCCTTTGATCCGCATGTCACCGAGCAACACGACAAATGCCCGCGGCTCGGTTCCATGCGACCAGTCAAAAGCAAGTGTCTCGCCGAACAGTTCAAGCTGCTTATTGTCTCCGCGACCCGACGTGGATTCACGCGTAAAGACCGCCTTTATTTCGTCATCCGAACCTGCAGCACGCCAGTTCAGTGCCTGCGTGTAACCGCCGCTCATGCGCCAGTGCGACAGCGCATCCCACGGCGATACGCCATGCGCCTCGCCGCCTTCACGGGCAAGCAGCGCGGCGCAAGCCAACCCGAGCGCGTGCTTCTTCGATACCGTGGACGGTGCGAACAACGTGTCGTGATGACGCTCGATCAAGCCGGTATCGAGATCGCCGGCGACGAAGGGTTCGCTGGTCACGATCCGGTGCAGGAACTCGATATTCGTCGACGGACCGACCACTTCACATTGCTTGAGTGCAAGCGCCATGCGCAGCAGCGCGTCGGCGCGATTGTGTCCATGCACGATCAGCTTCGCGATCATGGGATCGTAGAAGGGCGTGATGGTGTCGCCCTCGCGCACCCCGCTATCGATGCGAACGTTGCCGCTCAGCTGGAACTCGACCGCGTCGGGCATGCGCAGATGTTTCAGCGTTCCTGTTGAAGGCAAGAAGCCGCGTGACGGATTTTCAGCGTAGATGCGCGCTTCGATGGCATGCCCGTTCACCTTCAATTCGTCCTGCAGCAAAGGCAGCGTCTCGCCGCTCGCGACGCGCAATTGCCACTCGACCAGATCGAGGCCCGTCACCATTTCGGTGACCGGATGCTCCACCTGCAAGCGTGTATTCATTTCCATGAAATAGAACTGGCCGTCGCCGGTCATGATGAACTCGACGGTGCCCGCACCTACGTAGTTCACGGCGCGTGCAGCCGCGACCGCGGCTTCGCCCATCGCGCGGCGAACTTCATCGGAGAGACCTGGCGCGGGCGCCTCTTCCAAGACCTTTTGATGCCGGCGCTGCACCGAGCAATCGCGATCGAAAAGGTACACGATGTTGTCATGCTGATCTGCAAACACCTGCACTTCCACATGGCGTGGACGCAGCAGATACTTTTCAATCAACACGCGATCGTTGCCGAAACTGCTCGCGGCCTCACGCTTGCACGACAAAAGCGCCGACGCAAAATCCGCGCTTTTCTCCACCACGCGCATGCCCTTGCCGCCACCGCCCGCACTCGCTTTCAGCAGCACCGGATAACCAATGCCATCGGCTTCCTTTTGCAACAACGCCGGTTCCTGGCAGTCGCCGTGATAACCCGGCACGAGAGGCACGGCCGCCGATTGCATCAGCGCCTTGGCCGCCGCCTTCGATCCCATCGCGGAGATGGCTGCGACCGGCGGTCCGATAAACACCAACCCAGCCTTCTCGCATGCGCGCGCGAAGTCCTCGTTCTCCGATAAAAACCCGTAGCCCGGATGCACCGCCTGCGCGCCGGATTTCAGCGCGGCGGCGATGACCTTGTCGATCCGAAGATAGCTCTCCGACACCGCAGCACCACCCACGTGCACGGCTTCATCGCAGACGGCGACATGCTTCGCCTGCGCGTCTGCATCGGAATAGACCGCTACGCTGCCAATGCCGAGCCGCTTGCACGTCGCAGCCACACGGCATGCAATCTCGCCGCGATTGGCGATCAGTATTTTGTTGAACATGGCGAAGCCTAAAAGAGGGTTTTCACACGCGGGTTACGCACCGGTCACATGCACGCGTCACATGCTCGCTTCACATGCGGAACACGCCAAAACGCGTGTCCTCGATAGGCGCATTCATCGACGCCGCCAGCCCGAGACCGAGCACGTCGCGGGTTTGCGCCGGGTCGATCACGCCATCGTCCCACAGGCGCGCGCTGGCGTAATACGGATGACCCTGCGCTTCGTACTGGTCGCGGATCGGCGCCTTGAACGCCTCTTCCTCTTCCTTCGACCACGTGCCGCCCTTGCCTTCGATACCATCGCGACGCACGGTTGCCAGCACCGAAGCGGCCTGTTCGCCACCCATCACGGAGATGCGCGCATTGGGCCACATCCAGAGGAAACGCGGCGAATAGGCACGACCGCACATGCCGTAATTCCCGGCACCGAACGACCCGCCGATGATCACCGTGAACTTCGGCACCTTGGCCGTGGCGACCGCTGTCACCATCTTCGCGCCATTGCGTGCAATGCCTTCGTTCTCGTACTTGCGCCCGACCATGAAGCCGGTGATGTTCTGTAGGAAAACTAATGGAATTTTCCGCTGGCAACACAACTCGATAAAATGCGTGCCCTTGAGCGCCGACTCAGAAAACAGGATGCCGTTGTTCGCGATGATACCGACCGGATGACCCCAGATATGCGCAAAGCCGCATACGAGCGTTGCGCCGTAGCGCGCCTTGAATTCATCGAAGGCCGAGTCGTCGACAATACGCGCGATCACTTCGCGAATGTCGAACGGCTTGCGGGTGTCGACGGGAATAACGCCATAAATACTGTGCGGATCGTGACGCGGCGGCATCGGTTCTTTCAGCACGAGCGGCGCAGGCTTCACACGATTCAGGTTGCCCACGATACTGCGTGCGATGCCCAGCGCGTGCGCATCGTTTTGCGCGAGGTGGTCGACCACGCCGGACAAGCGCGTGTGCACGTCGCCGCCGCCCAAATCTTCCGCGCTAACGACTTCGCCGGTGGCCGCTTTGACGAGCGGTGGGCCACCCAGGAAAATGGTCCCCTGGTTTTTCACGATGATCGATTCGTCGCTCATTGCCGGGACGTAGGCCCCACCCGCCGTGCACGATCCCATCACGACGGCGATCTGCGCGATGCCCTTCGCCGACAGGTTCGCCTGGTTGTAGAAGATGCGGCCGAAGTGATCGCGATCGGGGAAAACGTCGTCCTGATTCGGCAGGTTCGCGCCGCCCGAATCGACCAGATAAACGCACGGCAGGCAATTTTCTTCAGCGATTTCCTGCGCCCGCAAATGCTTTTTCACGGTGACCGGATAGTACGTGCCGCCCTTCACGGTCGCGTCGTTGCAGACGATCACGCATTCCTGCCCCGCAATCCGGCCAATGCCCGTGATCACGCCAGCACCGGGCGCGTCGTCGTTATACATGCCGTACGCGGCCATCTGCGACAACTCGAGAAACGGCGTACCCGGATCGAGCAGTTGCGCGATGCGGTCGCGTGGCAAAAGCTTGCCGCGCGAAACATGTTTGTCGCGTGCAGCGTCGCCGCCGCCCAGTGCGAGGTTCGCGATCTTGTCCTTCAGGTCCGCGACGAGCGCTTCAAGCGCCGCCGCGTTCGCCCGGAATTCGTCGCTGCGTGGATTCAGTTTGGATTCGATGATCGGCATGAGTTTGTGCGCTCGCTTAGGGACGTATTCAAGCAGTTTCGGCAAACAGTTCGCGCCCGATCAACATGCGACGAATCTCGCTCGTGCCCGCGCCGATTTCATACAGCTTAGCGTCACGCCACAAACGGCCGACGGGGTACTCATTGATATAGCCGTTGCCGCCCAGGATCTGGATCGCTTCGCCGGCCATCCATGTCGCTTTTTCGGCCGTATAGAGGATCACGCCCGCGCAATCCTTGCGCACCTGGCGGCCATGTCCGGCGCCGAGCGTATCGAGTTGACGGCCAACGGCGTACAGATACGCCCGACACGCCTGCAACGTCGTATAGAGATCCGCGACCTTGCCCTGGATCAGTTGAAACTCACCAATTGCCTGCCCGAACTGCTTGCGGTCATGGATGTACGGCACGACCGCGTCCATGCAGGCGACCATGATGCCGGTCGGGCCGCCCGCCAGCACCGCGCGCTCATAGTCAAGACCACTCATCAATACCTTCACGCCCCCGTCCAGTTGCCCGAGGATGTTTTCCTTCGGCACTTCGACGTTCTCGAACACCAGTTCGCCCGTGTGCGAGCCGCGCATACCCAGTTTGTCGAGCTTCTGCGCGACCGAAAATCCCTGCATGCCCTTTTCGACAATAAACGCCGTGATTCCCTTCGCGCCCGCCTCGATATTCGTCTTCGCGTAGACCACGAGCGTGTCGCAATCCGGGCCGTTGGTAATCCACATCTTCGTGCCGTTCAGCACGTAGTGATCGCTCTTTTCGTCTGCCCGCAGCTTCATGCTGACCACGTCCGAACCGGCGTTCGGCTCGCTCATTGCCAGCGCGCCGATGTGTTCGCCGGACACCAGGCCGGGTAGGTACTTGCGCTTCTGCGCTTCGGTCCCGTTGCGATGGATCTGGTTCACGCACAAGTTGGAATGCGCGCCGTACGACAATCCGACCGATGCCGACGCACGCGAGATCTCCTCCATCGCGACCATGTGCGCGGTGTAGCCCATATTGGCGCCGCCGTATTCCTCGGAGACCGTCATGCCGAGCACGCCGAGATCGCCGAACTTCTTCCACAGGTCCATGGGAAACTGGTCGGTCTTATCGATTTCCGCCGCGCGCGGGGCGATTTCCTTTGCCGCGAAATGCGCCAGCGAATCACGCAGCATATCGATATCTTCGCCCAGGGCGAAGTTCAGGCCGGGTACGTCGTTCATGCGTATCTCCTTCTGATCCGTTGGCGTGAGCAGCAGCACCGCGCGATCATTTATGAGTTTCACTCACACGCGGCAATTTGCTTGATTTGCTGAAGTTTCGCGCTGAAACGGGCTTCCCGTCAATAGGGATTTGAGCTACGCTCACATTTCATACGAACTCTACTCAGCCGCCATGTCGTCCACGTTGATCGCCGGAAATCGCCGCACGCCTACAGGCGTAAAGTCGCAGCAGCGGGTGAAGGACATTCTTCAGGCGGGACGCCAAGTCTTCGCCGAGAAAGGCTATGACGCCGCCACGAGCGCCGAGATTGCGCAGCGCGCGGGGATTTCGGAGGCGACCGTATTCAGTTATTTCAGCGGAAAACGGGAACTGTGTGCGCGCGTGATTGGCGACTGGTACGACGAAATCATCGATGCGTTCGAATCCGGACTCCCCCGCGACGGTAGCGTGCGTCAGCAGTTCGCGTTCATCGTGCGCACGCATTTGCGGCTGATGCTCGTGAATGGGACGGGCTTGTGCGCGCTGGTTTTATCGGAAGGACGGGCGAAACATCATGATCTCAGCGACACGCTCACTGACCTTCAACGCCGTTACACCGCGCCGCTGATGGACGTATTGGCGCGCGGCCAGAAAGTCGGCCAGGTACGGGCCGACCTGCCGCTCCGGCTCCTGCGCTCACTGGTGTTCGGGCCGATGGAGCATGTGCTGTGGGACGCGACGCTGGCAAAGCGTCAGTTGAGTCAGGCTCAGATCGATACGACAGCCGACGAACTCATCGGCGTGTTATGGACAGCGCTTCAGCCCCCCGCTGCCGACTTGACTGCGCTCGCGCAGTTCAGACTGGACGTTGAGGAAGCGTCGCGCCGGTTCGAAGCGACGCGCCCGGAATAACGAGGCCGGCGACCATTCGCGGACGCGGACGCGACGGACGGTTAGTTGCAAAATAGATGACCCGAAGCGCGTCGCCGAAGAACGCTTGAAGAACGCTATTTAATGAACCGTCGCACGATCCCGGCGAGCCACGGCACGGTTACGGGCCGCAATAGTCTCACGTCATATCCACTCATCCGGCGTTCGTTTTCCTCCAGGCACAAGTCGACCAATGCCCTCGCCGACACCGCCCCGGCCACGGAATCGCCCACGTTCGCCGGGAAGTTCATATCCTGGGCGGCGCCGCTGGTGTCAAAGCCACGGGCTAGCGAGATGCGGTCGCGAATGAGCGAGAACCAAACGCTTGCTATTTGCAGGAGAAACCACGGTCGCTTGTACCAGGGCAAACTCCGCCGATACCACGCCACCCAATTGGCAAAGAACAGGATGTGGCGCGCTTCCTCCTGAATCACCGGCTCGAAGGTTTCGACTAGCTCCTCCGGGAAAAAGCCTGATTGGCGCGCCGCTTCGAAGAGCCCGAAAGCGAAGAAACTGTCGATGCATTCGCTATAGCCCGTCAGCAACCATGCGCGCAACGCGTCGGCGGGTGCGGGAT
>NZ_JBAUSA010000455.1:0-2199 GCF_049581465.1 Caballeronia sp.
ATCCAGATCTTGCCGTCGCGGTCGGCCATTGACATACGATTCTCCTGGCGAGTGTGTGCAAATTGTGATCAGGCCGCCGTAGGCTGGACGCCGGTTGGTGCTGATCGACGCCCGGGCGGCGAAAGCACTCGCGGACGTCGACCGGTGCAAAACCGGCTTGTTGACAGGCGACCAAAGACCATCATTTTAGCGTCAATTTGAGCAAAAATTGGGCGAAGCCCGCCATGTCACGCGTTTTCGACGCCTTTCACGACGCTATAATTTGCCTTTCATCGTCAAACGATGCCCGCTGGGCGCCACGCAACCGGCCACTGCACCCATGTTCATGCTCGACCGGCTGACCGACCTGAATCGACGCGCTTTTCTCGATGGCGTCAAGACGTTTTCCCCGGCCGTTCCGGCCACGTTCTCGTGGGGTCTCGTCACCGGTATCGCGATGGCGAAGACCGTGCTCACGATTCCGCAGGCACTAGGAATGTCGCTCGCGGTTTATGCCGGGTCTTCGCAACTGGCCGTCTTGCCGCTGTTTGCCGCCAAATTGCCCTTGTGGACCATCCTGCTCACCGCCGCGATGGTCAACCTGCGCTTCGTGATTTTCAGCGCAGGTCTCGCGCCGCACTTTGCGTATTTATCGCTGCGACGGCGGCTTGTGCTCGGGTACTTCAACGGCGACATCATTTACCTCATGTTCCAGAAGCGCAATTTCCCGACCGGCTTTCAGCCCGGCAAAGAAGCGTTTTTCTGGGGAATGGCGGCGACGAGCTGGTCGGCGTGGCAGGTTTCATCGATAGTGGGCATTTTGCTCGCCACGCTCTTCCCCGATAACTGGGGCCTCGAACTAGCCGGCACGCTTGCGCTGATCCCGCTGATCGTCTCGGCCATCGCGACGCGCTCCACGCTGGTGGCCGCTGGCGTGGCGAGCGTGATTTCGCTGGTCGCCTTCGATTTGCCCTATCGGCTCGCGTTGCCGCTGGCGGTTTTTGCTGCGCTGGCCGCGGGTACGTTTACCGATGTCATCGCGGAGAGGTTGGGGTTGCGGCACGAGCGCTCACGCGACAACGCTCGTTCTTCGAGCACGCCTCGCCCCGGCGATACCAAATGAGCGCAAGTCATGTGTGGCTGGCAATCCTCGGGATGGGCCTGATCACGGCCATCACGCGTGCGCTGTTCCTGATCGGCGGCGAGCGCATGATCCTGCCCGAACGGATCCAGCGCGCGCTGCGTTACGCCCCGGCGGCGGCGCTTGTTGCCGTAGTCGTGCCCGACTTGCTCATGACGCCGCAAGGCTTCTCAGTCGGTTTCTCCAACCACGCGCTGTACGCGTCGCTATGCGGGCTCGGCTGGTTTTTGTGGCGGCGCTCGATGATTGGGACCATCGTCGTGGGGATGCTCGCCTTTACCGCGCTGCGTTTGCTGGCCTGAGTTGTCCTGAGCCGCCCTGAGTTGACTTGTCCGACGAGCCCCAACACCGCGATGCTGCGTCGCACAAACTCCGCCGCGCTCTATCACGCTATCCCAATCCCCGGGATTTGAGATTCCAGCGCCTTGATGGGCATGGGTATCAGTTAAAATGGCGTTCTCGCTGTCGCATCGAATGAGGTCGAACGTGTATCCGGCAGTCACCGCGCAACAGCGCTGTTCGCGTTATTCTCAGCTGCACCGCATTGCTTCTGTGACATCACCCGCGCCGTTCGCGCCGCGGCCGACGTCGAAGGCAAGGCTCGCTGTCGCGCTATGCAAGCGTGCGCCCAATGGCGTCGCGTCCTGCCGCGTGCTCACGCGCGCCGTCTCCCGCACCTTCTCATTTCTTTTCGCGATGCCCTGACCGGCCGGCTTGTTTCAAAGCCGGCCCGGTGTCGCTTCCTTGAACCGCTCATCAATCACGCTGACTCCCATGACGAAAGTACTGCGTTTCACCGACCTGATCGCCGAAGGAAAAGTAGCCGGCAAGCGCGTTTTCATCCGCGCCGACCTCAACGTTCCACAGGACGACCAGGGCAACATTACGGAAGACACGCGGGTGCGTGCGTCGGTGCCGGCCATTCAGGCGGCGCTCGCGGCGGGCGCGGCCGTGATGGTCACTTCCCATCTTGGCCGGCCGACCGAAGGGCAGTTCAAGCCGGAGGACTCTTTGGCCCCGGTGGCCAAGCGCCTGTCCGAGTTGCTGGGCCGTGACGTGCCGCTGCTAGCCGATTGGGT
>NZ_JBAUSA010000456.1:0-1523 GCF_049581465.1 Caballeronia sp.
GGCTGCAATCATCGCAGCGGTCTGATCTTGCGAGGCCGCTTGCATCGCTTTTTCGTCGCCATGAATCATCAACAAATATTGCATGGTGCTGCTCCTCGTTGGATGCGCGGCTCAATCGCCGCGCTCAATGCAAAGACGCCCGGTCCGGCTACGGCTTGACGGCCGCATTAAAAAAATCCACCGGACCATTCTTGTCAGTGTCGAGCCCGGTCACATCTCCCAGACCGGCCGAACTTCGATCGCGCCGTACTGGGCGCCTGGGCAGCGCGCCGCCCAGGATATCGCGGCGTCGACGTCGGGGGCGTCAATGAGAAAATAGCCGCCGAGTTGCTCCTTGACTTCGGCATAGGGGCCGTTCAGCACCTGAGTCTTGCCGTTCTGCGTACGCACAGTGGTCGCGGTCGAAGTCGGGCGTAGGCGCATGCCGCCTTTGCTGACGCCAGCGTCCGCCATCGCTTTCATGTAAGCGCCGTAAGCTGCGAGGATCGAACCGGTTTCTTCTTGCGTCGCTGTCTGCATCGCCTTTTCGTCCGAGTGAATCAGCAACAGGTACTGCATCGTTCTGCTCCCTAACTTAGACGCGCGAGCCCCGATCGCCGCGCTCAATGCAAAGACGCTCGATCTTGCGGCGTTTCGACAGCGGGACGAAAAATTATCGCCATGCCCGTAGTGGCGGCGCTTAGGTTGCCAGGAGTCTGAAGTCAGCGCGCCAGCCAAGCGCCGCCGTCGCCTTATTAGTCGAGACCTCGTCGCCGCTTGGATCGGCGATGTTGAATGTCCCCGGCCCCCCATGATCGATGGCGAGCAAGGCGGCGTAAGCGGCCGCATCGACATGCAGCGAAGGCGGGCTCGGCGCCGTGTCCGTTCCAACGTCGGGCCCGCACAGCCTGCCATATCGGAGCACTAGCCCTTCGGCTGGAGATTGCTTCGAGAACTTGGCGCTCAAGCGATTCGACGCTCCGCACGCTCACCGCCCGGTCGCCATCCGCATTCAAGTCCAGCAGATGGTTTTCGCCGTAAGGCCGAGGCCCAGGCGCGTAAGCCCATGCGATGCTCTGCGCGATCAGTCGGCACGCGCCAGCCTTCCGCCCCGTGGCGACGAGGTTGCGAGTTCCTTCGTCCCGGATTCGCGCATTACGGGCAAGGCTGCAGATCTCACCGCCGGATCGTGAAGCACGGGCAGATCGGTCAGCTGGTGAATGACGATCTCCGGCTCCGCTTCGAGGACCGCGGCCGCCAGCGCCTCGGTGTCGAAGATGTCAACCACGACCGGGCGTGCGCCGAGTTCACGCAGAACGTTACTTTTGTGCGGCGAACGCGTCGCGCCCCAGACCGAATGGCCGCGGGCAAGGAGGAGGGACGTGAGGCGGCCGCCTACGACCGCGGCCGCGCCGGCGAGAAAAATCCGGCTCATGATCTTCGCCAGCAGTGATTCGAGTCGCGCGTTAGGTCCGCAAGTATTTGTTGAGCCAATCGAGCGTCCTCTGCCACGCCTCTTTCGCCGCCGCCTCGTCGTAGCGGGG
>NZ_JBAUSA010000457.1:0-4376 GCF_049581465.1 Caballeronia sp.
GCGGGTTTCGTCGACCGTGGTAAAGACCAGCGCAATCTCGCCGTTCTTGATCATGTCCACAATGTGCGGCCGTCCGTCCTTGACTTTGTTGACGACCTTGACCGGCACGCCAGCCGCAAGAATGGCCGACGCAGTGCCCTTGGTCGCAACCAGCGGGAAGCCTAGCTCGTGGAGCATGGCCGCGACTTCCACGGCCTTTTGCTTGTCGGCGTCCATGACCGTCAGCAGGACCGTGCCGCTTTCCGGCAGACGCGATCCAGCCGCGAGTTGCGACTTGAAGAGCGCTTCGCCGAACGTGCTGCCCACGCCCATCACTTCGCCGGTCGAACGCATTTCCGGTCCAAGCACCGGGTCGACGGCGGGGAATTTGATGAACGGGAACACCGCTTCCTTGACGCTGAAATACGGCGGAATCACTTCCTTCGTCACACCTTGATCGGCTAGTTTCTGGCCGACCATGGCGCGGGCCGCGATCTTGGCCAAAGGCAAACCCGTCGCCTTCGATACATACGGCACCGTGCGCGAAGCACGCGGATTGACCTCCAGCACGTAGATCACGTCCTTCTTCGAGCCGTCTTCCTGCGTGGCTTGCTGGATCGCGAACTGTACGTTCATCAGGCCAATCACGTTCAGCGCGCGCGCCATTGCGCCGGTCTGGCGCTTGAGTTCATCGATGGTTGCCTGCGAGAGCGAATACGGCGGCAGCGAGCAAGCCGAATCGCCGGAATGCACGCCCGCCTGTTCGATGTGCTCCATCACGCCGCCGATAAACACTGCCTCGCCGTCGGAAATACAGTCCACATCGCATTCGATGGCGTCGTTCAGGAAGCGGTCGAGCAGCACGGGCGAATCATGCGAAACCTTCACGGCTTCGCGCATGTAGCGTTCGAGATCGCGCGGCTCGTGGACAATTTCCATCGCCCGGCCACCGAGCACGTACGACGGACGCACCACCAGCGGATAGCCGATTTCCTCGGCCAGACGCAATGCCTCGTCTTCGGCGCGCGCCGTGCGGTTCGGCGGCTGGAGCAGATTCAGGTTCTGCAGGAGCTTCTGGAAGCGCTCGCGGTCTTCAGCGGCGTCGATCATGTCGGGCGACGTGCCGATGATCGGCACGCCGTTCGCTTCGAGATCGAGGGCAAGCTTCAACGGAGTTTGGCCGCCGTACTGCACGATCACGCCGACCGGCTTTTCCAGTTCCACGATTTCGAGTACGTCTTCCAGCGTCAGCGATTCGAAGTACAAACGATCGGACGTGTCGTAGTCGGTGGACACGGTCTCCGGATTGCAGTTGACCATGATCGTTTCATAGCCGTCCTCGCGCATCGCCAACGCTGCGTGCACGCAGCAATAGTCGAATTCAATGCCCTGCCCGATCCGGTTCGGCCCGCCGCCGAGCACCATGATTTTCTTCTTGTCCGTCGGATTCGCTTCGCACTCTTCCTCGTAGGTCGAGTACATGTAGGCCGTTTTCGTCGCGAATTCGGCCGCGCACGTGTCCACGCGCTTGTAGACCGGGCGAACCTTCAGTGCATGACGATGGCGGCGCACAGCCGTCTGGTCCGAGCCAAGCAATTTCGCGAGACGGCGGTCCGAGAAACCGCTCTGCTTCAGATACAGCATTTCGTCTTTCGTCAGGCTCTCGATCGTGCGGCCAATCACCGCCTTTTCCTTCTGCACGATCTGCTCGATCTGCGCGAGGAACCACGGGTCGATAGCCGTTTCCTCGAAGATTTCCTGCGCGCTCAGGCCCAGGCGAAACGCGTCGCCGAGGAACCAGATGCGGTCCGGACCGGGCTCGCCGATCTCGCGAATGACTTCGTCGCGGCTCGTGGTCTTTTCATCGAGACCGTCGACACCCACTTCCAGCCCGCGCAACGCCTTCTGGAACGACTCCTGGAACGTGCGTCCAATTGCCATCACTTCGCCGACCGACTTCATTTGCGTCGTCAGGCGTGCATCGGCTTCGGGGAATTTTTCGAACGCGAAACGCGGAATCTTCGTGACTACGTAATCGATGGTGGGCTCGAACGACGCCGGGGTTTGTCCCCCCGTGATCTCGTTCTTCAGTTCATCGAGCGTATAGCCGACAGCCAGCTTCGCCGCGACCTTCGCGATTGGAAAGCCCGTCGCCTTCGACGCCAGCGCCGACGAACGTGACACGCGCGGATTCATCTCGATGACGACCATGCGGCCGTCCTTCGGGTTGATCGCGAACTGCACGTTCGAGCCGCCGGTATCGACGCCGATTTCGCGAAGCACCGCAAGCGACGCATTACGCAGGATCTGATATTCCTTGTCCGTCAGCGTCTGGGCCGGCGCGACCGTGATGGAATCGCCGGTATGCACGCCCATTGGATCAAGGTTTTCGATCGAGCAAACGATAATGCAGTTGTCCTGGGTATCGCGGACGACTTCCATTTCGAACTCTTTCCAGCCGAGCAGCGACTCTTCGATCAACAACTCGCGTGTCGGCGATAGATCCAGTCCGCGACGGCAAATTTCCTCGAATTCCTCGCGGTTGTACGCGATCCCGCCACCCGATCCGCCGAGCGTGAAAGAAGGACGAATGACCGTGGGATAGCCGCCGCTGCCAGTCAGCAGCGCGATTTCCGCCTGCACCTGCAGCGCTTCTTCCATGGAATGCGCAATGCCCGACTTGGCCGACCCGAGGCCGATCTTCGTCATTGCTTCCTTGAATTTCTGGCGGTCCTCGGCTTTATCGATTGCTTCCGGCGACGCGCCGATCAACTCGACCTTGTACTTTTCCAGCACGCCGTGATGGAACAGGTCGAGCGCGCAATTAAGCGCCGTCTGGCCGCCCATGGTCGGCAGGATCGCGTCTGGACGTTCCTTGTCGATGATCCGCTCGACCACTTCCCACGTGATCGGCTCGATATACGTGACGTCCGCCGTGTTCGGGTCGGTCATGATCGTCGCGGGATTGCTGTTGACGAGAATGACCTTGTAGCCTTCCTCGCGCAGCGCCTTGCACGCCTGCGCACCCGAATAATCGAACTCGCACGCCTGGCCGATGATGATCGGTCCCGCGCCGATGATGAGGATGCTCTTGATGTCTGTCCGCTTCGGCATAACTGCTCTCAATGATTGTGCTGCTGTGTTCTTTGGCGTTACCAGCAAGTCGCTCAAGTAACGCGATCCTTATTGGTTAGCGCATAGGTATCTACTCCACACCTCTTTTTACGCCGCGGCCTTCTGCGCTTCCATCAGCCCGACGAACCGGTCGAACAGGTACGCGACGTCATTCGGTCCCGGCGACGCTTCCGGATGTCCCTGGAAGCAGAACGCGGGTTTGTCGGTGAGCGCGAAGCCTTGCAGCGTGCCGTCGAAGAGCGATGTGTGCGTGACCTTTGCGTTCGCGGGCAGCGTGGCGGCATCGACTGCGAAGCCGTGATTCTGCGACGTGATGACCACGCGGCCGTTCTCGAGATCCTTCACCGGATGATTCGCGCCGTGATGGCCCGTCTTCATCTTCATGGTCTTCGCGCCAACGGCAAGACCCATGATCTGGTGGCCAAGGCAAATGCCGAAGGTAGGAATGCCGCGAGCGATCAGCTCGCGCGTGGCTGTGATTGCGTAGTCGCACGGCTCTGGATCACCGGGACCGTTCGAAAGAAAAATGCCGTCGGGATTCAACGCGAGCGCCTCAGCGGCGGTTGCTTGAGCCGGCAGCACGGTGACGTGGCAACCGCGCTCGGCGAGCATGCGCAGGATGTTGTACTTCACGCCGTAGTCGAATGCCACCACGCGATACTGCGGCGCCTTTTGCTCGCCGTAGCCGCTATCAAGCCGCCATTCGGACTGGGTCCATTCGTACTTCTCTTTCGTGGACACGACCTTGGCCAGATCCATTCCCGACAAACCCGGAAACGAGCGCGCGAGTTCGAGCGCGCGGGCTTCATCGTCTGCACCCGCGCCAACGAGAATGCAGCCGTCCTGAGCGCCTTTCTCGCGCAGGATTCGCGTGAGCTTGCGCGTGTCGATATTCGAGATTGCGACGACGTTCTGAGCCTTCAGATAGTCGGAGAGGGATTGCTCGGAGCGAAAATTTGACGCCAGCACAGGCAGATCACGGATGATCAGGCCGGCGGCATGGACTTTCGCGGATTCGACGTCTTCAGCGTTCACACCGACATTGCCGATGTGCGGATACGTCAGCGTGACGATCTGCTGTGCGTAGCTCGGGTCCGTCAGGATTTCCTGATAACCGGTGATGGCGGTGTTGAACACCACTTCGCCGATCGTGTGACCGGACGCGCCGATGGAGTGACCACGAAAGACCGTGCCGTCGGCGAGTGCGAGGATTGCGGGAGAGAATGACGGCAACACGGGAGGCTCCTTGGGGAGAACACCCT
>NZ_JBAUSA010000458.1:0-10436 GCF_049581465.1 Caballeronia sp.
GTGAACGACTCCCATTCGTTGTTGACGAAGGTCACCGACGACTGTCGCTTGCCTGCCTCCAGCACCACGACTTTTATGCCTTTCTGACACAGCTCATTGGCAAGCGTGCCGCCGCCTGCGCCCGAGCCGACGATCACGACGACCGAGTCGTCGTTGTAGTCGAACTTTGCCATGATTGTCTCCTCGCGAACGTTCAAGCAACGGGCGGACTGGCTTCTGCCGGCGGGTTAGGCAACCAGTCGAGGTCGTTGAAACCGCGGTGGAGATAGCCTCCCTTGTCGAACGATGAGCCTTGATAGCCGAAGTGCGCGAAGGCCATGTCGTTGTTGTAGAGGGATGTGATGCACTGCCCCCGGACCATCTTCACGAATGGGTCGTTTTGCTGCGCTGTCACTATCGCGGAGCGCTGTGCGTCGCTGATGGTCAGCCAGTTTCCATTGGCCGCCTGATCGAGTTGCGCCACGCCGTTTTTGACGAGTTCCGCAGTATGCGGATCGCTCATCTTTGCGTCGATGTCCTTGGCAACGAGTGCGTAGACCGCATCGGGAAGCGTCTTGTGTGGATAGAGGGTCTTCGCGAGCGCCATGATTGCGTCGGCCTGATGCTGATCGACGTGGGTCAGATCGAGCGCCCACGCGCGGCTTGGAGCGAGCAGCGCAAGCGGACTGCCTGCGACGAGCAGGCCGGACAGCACGGCGGACCCTCTGAGGAATCGCCGGCGACCGGGTGCGGCGATCGGTGCCGGGTCGTGTACCGCGACATGAGCGGTCTCGACCACGACTGGGATAGAAAATGCCTTCGGCATGGTTTGTCTCCTTCGTATTGTGGTTTTACTAATGTCCAGTCTAGGTCATACGTAGTGTCCCTCCTTTGCCAGGACTTCGATTTTGTAGCCGTCCGGATCGGTGATGAAGAAGAAGCGTGCCGCGACCGTGTCGCCGCGTCGCAGCATTTTCAGGTCGCCCGGCTGATGGCCGCGCAGCGCGAGTTGCTCGCGAAAGGTTTCGATTTCATCGACGGCGAACGCGGCGTGACCGTAGCCGGTACCGTGCGTATAAGGCGTCGCCGTTCCCTTGTTGAGCGTCAGTTCGATTTCCGCGCCGCTTTCCGGCTCGCGCAGATAGACCAGCGTAAAGTCGTCGAAGTCGAGCCGATGTGATTCGGCCATACCGAACGCATCTTGATAGAACCCGATAGACCGATCCAGATCCGCGACACGGATCATGAGGTGCAGGAATTTTGGCATCGGCAGCCTCCTCGATTGGCACCGGACCAGTATGCGGACGTTGCCGCGAACGCGGGTAATAATCGGCTACTACGCTGTTATCGATGTCACGGCAGACAGGGGGCAAGGGGCGGTGTCAGGACGGCGAGTCCTGAACCCAGTGAATCCCCCGGCGAACCGGGAGACATCAATACCGCTAAGCAAGCAACCCCTCAAGCGTCGCGCGATAGCGCCGGAATGCTGACTCTTCGTCCCGATGGCGCCGCCCCTCAACCACCTTGAAACCTCCCACGGTGACGTCCAGCACCGGCGATTCTCCATGCTCGCAGAACACCACGCCTGACAACCAGGCCTCGCAGCCATGTCCCGCAATCGCGGGATGATCGGGGTCGAGCACGATCCAGTCCGCGCGACGACCCGCTTCAAGCACGCCGACCGCGCGGCCGGTCGCGGCAGCGCCGCCGAGCGCGGCGGCATCGAAGAGATAGTCGGCAACATGAACCGCGTTGCTCGACGCAAGCACATTGCGCTCGCGACGAAGCAAGCGCTGGCCGTATTCGAGCAGGCGCAATTCGGAGCGCCAGTCGACCGCAATGTGACTGTCCGAGCCGATCCCGAAGCGCCCTTGCGCAGCGAGAAAATCGTGGGCCGGGAACAGGCCATCGCCGAGATTGGCTTCGGTCGTCGGGCACAGGCCGGCGATCGCGCCGCTTGCGGCCATCGACTGGACTTCGTTCTCGTCCACATGGGTCGCGTGGACGAGGCACCAGCGCGAATCAACATCGAAACGATCGAGTAGCCAGCGCACGGGACGCGAGCCTTCAGTCGCGACGCACGAATCGACTTCACCAGTCTGCTCCGCGATATGGATATGCACCGGCGCACCGGGAAAGCCGGCGTCGAGGCCGGCGAGCAAGCGCGTCAAGGACGCCGCCGATACCGCGCGCAACGAGTGCGGTGCCACGCCATAGCGCAGCGCGCCATTTTCTGGACGCGCGTCGCGCAAGGTCGCAAGCGACGCCAGCAAACTCTCCGGCGTGTGAATGAAGCGCGCCTGGTCCGCTCTCGGATCGAGCGCGCCAAAGCCGCTGTATTGATACAGCACGGGCAGCATCGTCATGCCGATACCCGTCACCTGCGCGGCATCGACCACGCGCTCGGCCATCTCGGCCGGGTTCGCGTAACGCTGGCCGTCGGGCGCGTGATGCACGTAGTGGAACTCGCAAACGGACGTATAGCCCGCCTTCAGCATTTCAATGTAGAGCCACTGCGCAATCGCGCCGATGCTCTCCGGCGTGATCCGCGCGGCGAACCGGTACATCAGTTCGCGCCAACTCCAGAAACTATCGGCGGGATTCGCTCGATATTCGGTCAGCCCCGCCATCGCGCGCTGGAACGCGTGCGAGTGGAGGTTCGGCATGCCGGCCATGACCGGCCCCGCCGCGTATTGGACGCCACCGGGCGCGACGCTGTCAGGCGTCACTGCCGTCAGCGTGCCGGTTGCGTCCCACTGCAGAAGAACGTTGCGACGCCAGCCATCGGCGAGACGTGCATGTTGGGCAAACAACGTGTTTTCGATCATCGGGCGATCCGTTTATCGATTGTCGGCACGCCATGCCGCACGACCAGCGCGCAGCGATCGAGGCCGCTCCAGTAGGCAAGTTCGGATAGCGAATCAATTTCCCACGCGACGAAATCAGCCTTCGCACCGACCTTGATTTCGCCGGCGACATCGGGATGACCGAGCGCCCTTGCGCCATGCCGCGTCACGCCGGCCAGCACTTCCGCCACCGATAAACGGAACAGCGTGCAGCCCATGTTCAACATCAGCAGCAACGAGGTGGTAGGCGAGGTGCCGGGATTGTTATCGGTGGCGAGTGCGATTGGTACGCCGTGGCGGCGTAGCAAGTCGATCGGCGGGAGTTGCTTTTCACGGATGAAATAGAATGCGCCCGGCAACAGCACGGCGACCGTGCCAGCCTCGCGCATCGCGATGACGCCGTCTTCGTCGAGGAATTCAAGGTGATCGGCAGACAGCGCGTGATGCTTCGCGGCAAGCTGCGCGCCGCCCATTAGCGACAGTTGTTCCGCGTGCATCTTCACCGGCAGGTTCAGGCGCGCGGCGGCCGCGAAAACCCGTTCCGCCTGGTCCAGCGTGAAGGCGATCCGCTCGCAGAAGACATCGACGGCATCGACGAGGCCTTCCGCATGCAAGGCCGGCAGCATGTCGTTGCAGACATGGTCGATGTACGCGTCGGCGCGGCCCGCATATTCCGCCGGCAGCGCGTGCGCGCCAAGAAAGGTAGTAGAAATAGTCACGGGTCGCGCGGCGGCGAGCCGTCGCGCCACGCGCAGGATCTTGCGCTCGGTCGGTAAATCGAGGCCGTAGCCCGACTTGATCTCGAGCGCGGTGACGCCTTCGGCGAGCAACGCGTCGAGGCGGCGCAACGACTGCGCGAACAGTGCGTCCTCGCTCGCCGCACGGGTGTTGCGCACTGTCGACACGATGCCGCCGCCCCGCTTCGCCACCTCTTCGTAGGTCGCGCCTTCGAGCCGCATCGCGAACTCTTCGGCGCGGTTGCCCGCGAAGACAAGGTGCGTGTGGCAATCGACGAGACCCGGCGTCACGAGCCGCGCTTGCAGATCGTGCGCGGTGGCATTCGCAGCATTCGCATAAGCGGGCGGGAGTTCCGCTTCCGGGCCGAACCATTCGATCCGGCCCGCGCGCACCGCAATTGCCGCGTTCTCGATCACATGAGCCGGATCTGCCCCCGGAGCGAGGCGCGCGTTGCGCCAGAGATGCAAGCTTGCATCGGTCATCGCGTCGACTCCGGCATCAGCGGGTGATGAACGGCAAGTCGAGGCCGAACTTCTTCGCGCACTCGATCGCTTGCTCATAGCCTGCATCGCCATGGCGCATCACGCCCGACGCGCAATCGTTGATCAGCACACGGCCCAGCCGCTTGTGCGCTTCGTCGGTGCCATCGGCGACGATCACCATGCCCGCATGCTGCGAGTAACCCATGCCGACGCCGCCGCCGTGATGCAGGCTGACCCAGGTCGCGCCGCCCGCCGTGTTGAGCAGCGCGTTGAGCAGCGGCCAGTCCGATACGGCGTCCGTGCCGTCCTTCATGCTTTCCGTCTCGCGGTTCGGGCTTGCAACCGAGCCGGTATCGAGGTGGTCGCGGCCGATCACGATAGGCGCTTTCAATTCGCCGCTCTTCACCATTTCATTGAACGCAAGGCCCGCCACGTGACGCTCGCCAAGACCCAGCCAGCAGATTCGCGCCGGCAAACCCTGGAACGCGATGCGATCGCGCGCCATGTCGAGCCATTGCACCATGCCCTTGTTGTGCGGGAACAGTTCCTTCAGCTTGGCGTCCGTCTTGTAGATGTCTTCCGGATCGCCCGACAGCGCCACCCATCGGAACGGACCCTTGCCTTCGCAGAAGAGCGGGCGGATGTACGCCGGGACGAAGCCGGGGAAATCGAAGGCGTTCTTCACGCCGTCATCGAACGCGACCTGGCGCAGGTTGTTGCCATAGTCGACAGTTGGAATGCCCATGGCGTGGAAGTCCAGCATGGCTTGCACGTGCTGGGCGCACGAACGCTGTGCGGCGGCTTTCAATTCGACGTGCTGCGCCGGATCGGCCGATGCCGCGCGCCATTTTTCCAGGCTCCAGCCTGTGGGCAGATAACCGTTGATCAGGTCGTGTGACGAGGTCTGGTCGGTGACGAGATCCGGCTTGATGTCACCGGCCTTCGCACGTCGGACCAGTTCCGGCAGGACGTCAGCGGCATTGCCGAGCAGTGCGATGGAAATGGCATCGCCGGCGGCGGTATGTTGCTTGATCAACTCGAGCGCGTGGTCGATATCCTTCGCCTGCTTGTCCACGTAGCGCGTGCGCAGACGGAAATCGATGCGCGTCTGGTCGCATTCGATATTCAACGAAACCGCGCCTGCCATGGTGGCGGCAAGCGGTTGCGCGCCGCCCATGCCACCCAGGCCCGCCGTCAGGATCCAGCGGCCCTTCCAGCTACCGTTGTAATGCTGTCGCCCCGCTTCGACGAAAGTCTCGTACGTGCCTTGCACGATCCCCTGGCTGCCGATATAGATCCAGCTTCCCGCCGTCATCTGGCCGTACATGAACAGGCCCTTCTGGTCCAGTTCGTTGAAGTGCTCCCACGTCGCCCATTTCGGCACGAGATTCGAGTTCGCGATCAGCACGCGCGGCGCATCGGGATGCGTCTTGAAGACACCGACCGGCTTGCCCGACTGCACGAGCAGCGATTCGTCGTTCTCCAGGCGTTGCAGCGTTTCGAGGATCTTGTCGAGACACTCCCAGTTCCGCGCCGCGCGGCCTATACCGCCGTAGACCACCAGCTTGTCCGGATTCTCGGCCACTTCGGGGTCGAGATTGTTTTGCAGCATGCGATACGCGGCTTCGGTCAGCCAGCTCTTGCAGGTGATTTCGGTGCCGCGCGGGGCGCGCATGGGACGTGGGTTGTGGCTTTTCATCGGAGAACTCGCTGGTGGATGAGGGTTGCTGTCCTCGGCGGCTGAGACGCTTTGTGCGCAGTCGATACCACGGCAAAGCAGTGGATTGCTCGGTCGCCAACTTGTATATACAAGTTTGCTCGAAAAAAATAATCGCTGCAAGAGGGATTTTCAGGAGGGGGCGATGGTGCGCGACAAACGCAAGCTTGGGACAAGCAATCGGGAAGAGGCGTAGAAGCGTCAAACCGCCGCCGGCGTCTTTCTTCAGACCTGACGAGCGGTCGATCGCGTTTTTGATGAAGTTGCGGTCATACCTATACGGCGCGGCCCGGTCGCGTCAGCCACCGTGGCGATGGAGACGAGTGCGACCGGCCGTTCGTCACAACGCCGTTCAGAAGCGATGCGTCATGCCCACGGTAGCCAGGATCTGCTTTGTTCCCGGCTCGCTCACCGTGACACCCGGCCAGCTGACGGTCGCGGTGCCGTTGTTCTTCAGATAGCCCGCGCGCACATAGAAGGCCGTGCGTTTGGACACCGAGTGATCGGCACCGATCTGAATGCCCGGCGTGTTGTCGTGCGCGCCGCGCACATTGCGCTGGACGGCGGCGATCTCGATCGTATCCGCCGCTGTCGCCTGGATCGTCGCGCCCAGTTCAGCAATGCTGAGTGAGTGCGCCGTTCCGAGCAGCGCGGCCAGTGACCCGTGAGCAGGGTCCTGCGCACGCTGATACGAATAGTTGAACTGGAAGTTCACTATGCCGACCCGGTACGCGAGCGCGCCAATGAAGTGCTCGGTTCCGAGAAGGGTCAGTGGACCCGGCAGGCCGGCGATGGTCTCCTGTCCGGAATGCTGGTTGACGTAGGAGAGGCCTGCGTACAGGCCATAGCCCGTATAGGTCGCCCCCAGATTCAGCATATTGCCGGTCGTCGCCGGCACGGGCTGGGTCACGGTCGCCGAAAACGCATACATGCCGTAGAACTTCAAACCACTTATATCCGGAGACGTATAGAGGATCGAATTGCTGGCACGGCCGGAGTCGTACTGCGTCGACAGCGTCTTGCGGTCGACAGCAAGGACTGCTGCCGAAAACGGCGACAGGACTTCGTTCGCGCGAAACGGATCGGCCTGATAAACCACGCGGAAACTGGGTTCGTATTGGCGTCCCATGGTCAGTGAACCGTACTTCGGGTCGTTCAGACCCACCCAGGCCTGGCGATAGAAGAGCGACGTGGTATCGGCGAACAGCGAGCCGTTGTTGATGTTGAAGCCAGTTTCGACGTCGACCTGGGCGGACAGGCCGCCGCCCAGGTCCTCTTTGCCCATCAGGCCAAACTGTGAACCGGTCGCGCCCCCGCTTCGTTCGGAATACGAATGGGCTCCACCGTTGTCGAGGTACTGAACGAACGTATCGGCCACACCATACAACGTCACACTCGATTGGGCTGCCACACCGCCCGCGGCTAGAACCAGCGTGGCCCCGCAAATACCCTGACTGATCAAACGCATGCCTGTCTCCTCGTTCATGTCCACCTGTGGCGGCTCGGTATAAGGCGGTCCTGCAGCGCAACCGCCCTGTCCAACATTGGCCGCACTGCGCCGGCGTATGCCAGCGCGCGCGCTGATCTTTCCCTTGCCCTTTAATCTCAAAAATAGAATGGGCGTGCTAATAGTTAGCGCAGACGGTCGTAAACGCCAGTGCATTGTTTTGATGGAAAGCTTGCAGCGAGCGCATGTCAGGACCAACGTCGCAGGCGTTGCGTCGAAATGCGCCGTCGCCACCTTGCGATGCGAACTTCTCGTATCCAAGGCGCTTCATCAACTGTACCCACGCACGTGCGGTGCGCTCGGGCCCCCAGCCGGTCGTGGTCGGTTTGCCCGAAAATCCATAGCCGGGCAGTGACGGGATCACCAGATGAAACGCGTCCGACGCGCTCGCGCCGTATGCCGTGGGATTGGTCAACGGATCGATGATCTTGAACTGCTCGATGGCCGAACCCGGCCAGCCATGCGTGACGATAAGCGGCATCGCATTTTCATGCTTCGAACGAACGTGGATGAAATGAATGTCCAGGCCATCGATCTCGGTCAGGAAATTCGGATACGAGTTCAGTCTCGCTTCGACCTTGCGCCAGTCGTAATCGGTGGACCAATGGCGCGCAAGTTCCTGAATCATGGCGAGCGGCACGCCTTGGGAGTCATCCGTGACCGTCTCACGGTCGGGCCATCTCGTCGCCTCGATGCGTCGCCGCAAGTCGATAAGCTGCGATTCCGGGACATGTACACGAAGTGGGCGAATGGCAGTCTTGTCGCCGCCCGTCGATTGGGCAACTTCAGTAATCGCTTGATTCGTTTCGGTTTCTGCAAAAGCGAGCCGACTCAATGAGCCCGCTGCAACGGTCGCCGCTGCCACACCGACAAAACGACGGCGAGACGGCGATTGAGGATGGATGTTGTCTGACATGAGTTTTCCGTTTTATCTTTAAAGCTTTCATTTAAAGTGCATATGCACATTTTATGTAAAGATAAATAAATAGTACTGCCTAACAGGTGACTCGTTCAATGAACACGGATGTTGCCTTGTTCCGTGAGCGCGTGCTCAACACTCGATCGACGTATTGAAGCGCACGGACGTATCCCGCATGTGTCGGGACGGCCTGTTTTTTGTAGGCGCGTGTTTCAACACGCACTGTGCAGATACATTGCAATACAAAGGGGAACCGTGTCAGCGGGCGGAGTGAATCTGCTCTCCCCTCAACTGCGCACCGCGAACTATACTGGGGCAACTGGAGGATTCAATGGCCGAACACGACACGCTACATCCACTACGTCCATTCCTGAAAAATTGGGTTTGGGAGCATGGTCGAATTGGGACTCGCTATCTGGACTGCGTTGATGGCGAAATCAAGTTTGATGAAGGCAAGAAATCGCATTTCGCCGCCGAGAAATATATCTACGTGCCCCTTGATAAGGACGCTAAAGACGATGTATCTGCGGATGGTCCTGCGATCCTGGACGCGGGACTCGCGCGGTTTTTGCGGGCTGCGCAGTTGGGCACGCCAGAGGAAGCCGGTTCTGTAGCAGAGGTTCAGCGCGCAGTGCAGGACTGCGTGGAACTCGGCCTGTTCAGCGCATATCAACGGGAGGCACAAGAGGCCTTTGCCCGCTATTCGCAGGAGCCCATGTTCGAGGACGAGATCCGCGCGGCGGTCGTCGACGACATCCGGCGTACTTACGCCGGCCTGCGGGAGCAATTGGCGTTGTACGATTTCAGTGTGCTTTACGGCCTGCCCGTACCGCTCCTTATCAGCGAGACGCCCTTTATCGACTGGCGCGTGCGCGCCAATCCGCCACTTCCGTTTATAACGCTTGCGCTGGGACCTTACTGCCTGCTGGTAGGCGCGCCGTCGGGCAGGAAAAGCCGGATCGGCCCGGTAGTCTGGAAGGCCGCTACTGCGATGGGCCCGTTGAAGGACCACAACCGCCTGATCGTGGAGCACGCGCGTCTGTGGCTGGTGGCGACCACCGATGACCAACTCGTCGCGGTGCAAGGCCGCTTTGCTGCCGCCATCGGCGCCAAGAACGAGGATGCGAAATCCTGAGCGAAATCTGCCCGGGACAGCGACGAAGGGCAGCCGGGAACCGACTCGATCTTCGAGGCGTTGTTGTATCTTCAACCGTCCTGCCTTGCGGCAAGGACGTTGTAAAGAGACAGGCCAATTGCCATGAATAGAACCGATCTCTCCAACATCTACCGAGACTACATTGCCTGCCTAAATGAGCAGGCCTGGCCGAAGCTGGAACAGTTCGTTAGCGATGACGTGTACTACAACGGTCAGCAGATCGGATTGTCGGGTTATCGCGAGATGCTGGAGAGAGACTTTAGGGAAATCCCAGACCTTTATTTCAACATTCAGCTGCTGATGGCCGATTCGCCCTACATAGCGGCCCGGCTGGCTTTCGACTGTACGCCAAAAGGAAACTTCCTTGGTCTCCATGTAGACGGGAAACAAGTTTCCTTTACAGAGAATGTCTTCTATGAATTTCGGAAGGGAAAGATTGAGCAAGTATGGTCCGTTATAGATAAGGCGGCTATTGAGGCTCAGCTTTAGCGCGCGTTAAGCCGGGAAATCGAAGCCGCAATCCCATGCGGCGGTTGCAACAGCGATCCATGTCAAGGCGGATATTTCCACCCGACCACGCAAGTGATTTCGGGCAGGGATACCGCTCTGCTTGGTGCTTGTGCTCGTCACAGCAATGGCCGATTCCCGGCAGTTCTACCGTGTATTTTCATACGGCATCCTTACTATACGAGATCGACTCGTCCCTCCCGCCTTACTACCGAGACACACCCAAGTTCGCTAGCCCTGGAACGCGCCGTGCCGCACGGTCCGCGCGTCTCGCAGACCGCTTCCTGCGCGCACGTCCCGATCCCGCTTTCACCGCATTTCTCGCCTCCATTGCTCAATCCGCCCACACCAAAAAACGAACCGCTGCGACACATGATCGGGCAAATTTTTTCAAAAACACAACATTGAATAATTCTCATTTGCATGTATGATCTGGGCCCTTGATACCAAATGGGTCACTAAACGACTCGCCCGAACGTCGGAAATACGAACGACTCAATGAACCAGACCACACCCTCGCCCGCTCAAGCCTTCCGGCTTGCGCCCCTTGCCGCCGCCGTGCGGCAGCTCCTCCCGCTCGCGGCG
>NZ_JBAUSA010000459.1:0-6101 GCF_049581465.1 Caballeronia sp.
TGCTTGCCCTTGGCGACCAGATTGGCCGGCTCGATGCGCATGCGCTGGTCGAACATGCATCGAAGCGGGCGGTGGCTGACGGCGCAACCTTCTACGACGTTCTCGCCAGCGACGAGCGCGTCATGCAGCATCTTTCTACTGTTCAGTTGCAGGCGCTGCTCGATCCCGCGAACTACGCCGGTCAGGCGCAGGCTTTTGTCGACACCGTGTTGCATCTGCATCGAACAAACTAAATCAGGAGCACTGAGTAATGCCATTTGCCGCCGTTAATGGGATACAACTTTTTTATCGCGTCGACGATTCCGCCGGCAGCGCCGCGCCATGGCTCGTCCTGTCGAATTCGCTTGGTAGTGACGTGTCGATGTGGGCACCGCAAGTTGAGTCGCTGGCGACGAAGTATCGGGTGCTGCGCTACGACACGCGCGGCCATGGACGATCGGACGCGCCGAAGGGTCCCTACACGCTGGACCAACTGGTCGGCGATGTAATCGGCTTGCTCGACGCCCTTGATATCCGGCGTGCCAATTTCTGCGGCCTTTCGATGGGCGGGTTGACGGGAATCGCGCTCGTGGCCCGGCATCCGGAGCGCTTCGATCGCGTGGTGTTGTCGAACACGGCGCCGATGATCGGTTCGGACGAGATCTGGACACCGCGTGCTGCAAAAGCGCGCGAGAGCATGCTGCAACTGGTCGGCCCGGTTCTTTCCCGCTGGTTCACTGCGGCGTTCATCGAGGCAAATCCGGCCCTGCTGGCCGGTTTGCGTGACGTGTTTCGCCATACGTCGGGCGAAGGGTATGCGTCGAATTGCGAAGCCATCCGGGACGCCGACCTGCGCGAGGAAGCCAAGACCATCACGCTGCCGGTGCTGGTGATCGCGGGCACGCAAGACCAGTCCACCACCGCCGAGCAAGGGCGTGAGTTGGCCGGATCGATACCCGGGGCGCGCTATGTCGAACTGGATGCCGCGCATTTGTCCAACATCGAGCGCGCGAACGATTTTACGAAGACAGTGCTGGAATTCCTGGGAGCCTGACATGACCGAAGACGAACGTTATGAAGCGGGCATGAGCGTGCGCCGCGCGGTTCTTGGTGACGCGCACGTCGCGCGCTCGCTCGAGAATCGCACGGATCTCACCACCGAGTTCCAGAACCTCATTACGCGTTATGCATGGGGCGACATCTGGACGCGTCCAGGTTTGCCGCGTCATACGCGCAGCCTCCTGACGATTTCGATGCTGGTTGCGCTCAACCGCGGCGATGAGCTTGCGATGCATTTGAGAGCCGCGAAGAACAACGGTGTAACGCGTGATGAAATCAAGGAAGTGCTGATGCAAACGGCCATTTACTGCGGCGTGCCGGCGGCGAATTCGGCGTTTCATCTGGCGCAGGGGATCTTCGATGTAGATGATCGGGAAGGGTAGGGGTTAGGGCAGACACGCCCAAACCCCTCGGCCCGTTCGCCTCAGAAAGCGTAATACGGGCCATTTCCCGCGGGCGTCACGCGCGACTCGATCGCCGTGAAGATTCGTCGCCCGAAGAAAAACGGCAGTCCCCAGTCAAAATAGTTGCTCGACGGGCCCGCCAGGTTACTGAACGCATTGTTGCCGCTTCCAAACAGCGTGGTGGCGTTGCCGATGGCGAACGTGGCATTGGCCGTGCTGCCGTCCGACCCTGTCACCGTAGCGGCAAAGCTTTGCGGCGAGGTTGGACAGAACCAGAGTCCGCACTTGGGCAACGAGGTCAACGTGAGGAACAGGCCGTTCGAGCCACTATCGATGAAACTCGTCCCGTAGGTCAGGCCCTGGAAACTCGTGGAGACAAAGCCGGTCGCGGTGTTGCTCGGAAGAACCTGGGCGCTCCCGAGCACATTGTTCGCTTGGGAGCCGATACCGAACGTCATCGTTCCCGTAACCGCCGATGCCCCCGTGGCCGCCACAGCGGGAAGTTCGATCACGAGGCCGTTGTTATCGGCGGCGAAACGGCTTATCGGGTTTGCAACCTGTTGCGACACGGCCAGCGTGCTCGACGTGCACGTGCTCCCGCTGCACCCGTAGTACCAACGCGACAGTGCAGTGCTCGCACAACCGGCGCCGCAATCCACGGCGAACGGCCCTACGCCGAGGATGCCGTTGCTGCGCAGCGCGGTGGCCGTCTGCATCGATATCCCCGCGTTCGCGCAATCCGTGGGAACGGTGGGAAGCGCCGGGTCGGCGATGACCTGGATCGACGTACCCGGTGCTTCTTCGCCGGCCAACTGGATGTCGGCGCTGCGGACCGCGCCCCATGTATAGCCTGTGCCGAAAACGGAGCACTCGCCGACCGTCGAGCCAGCGCTGCTGGTGACTGAGGGCAGCGCCAGCGCGGGCGAAAGTACTGACGCGAGGATGCGCAAGCCTTGCGAGCCCGTATCGACCTGGATGTTGTCGATGGTCTGGCACGTCGTCGTTCCCGGAACACAAATCGTGACGCTAGTCTGCAGCATGTTGCGCGTACCGGTCGCAATGTTCGCGACCGTGATCGGCTGGACATTGGCGGTGGTCGACTGAGTGACTGTTGTGTTGACGGGGGCTGCAGGGGGCACGGGTTGCGTCGGCGCGGTTGCCACGGGCGTGCTGGCGGAAGACGCGGCGCTCGCAGAGGCGGGCGCAGCGGCATTGCTTGAACTGTTGCCGCCACCGCTACCGCCGCCGCAACCGGATAAGCCTGCGCAAGCGAGCAAGGCGACGCCAATGAAACGAACCATGGCAGGGGAAAAGTGTCGCATGGTGGCTCCTACTGGATATCGCCAGCAGTGACGCCGGACGGGAGTGCATCAGGGAGCCACGCGCGGCCGTTGAAGTCGCGCAGACGCACGGCAGTTTCCACCACGAGATCACTGCGGCTCACCCGCGACGCGTGCAGGCTGCTCACGTTCGGCAAGCCTGCTAGCGCGCTCTGTTGATACTCACCGAACCAGGTACCCAGCAACGCAGCGAGATCGGGCATTGCGGGGCCGTCCCAACTGACGGCATAGACCTGTCCCGCGGCCGACACATATTGGCGCACTCGAATTTGATTGGCGTCGGTCGATTCCTGCCACTGAACGGCGTCGTTTGCAGCGTTTTGCATCACGACGGCAGATGCATCCGATGAACCTTGCGTGCTGGTACCCGTCGCGATGGCCGAACCCAGTTGAGCGTGGACTGCGCCGCTTGCCGCGATCGCTATTGCGGCGAGAGTTGCCTGAAGGGGAATGAGCGTATGTCGATGATGCATTGCGTTACTCCGTTCTCGTGGTCGTTGTTGTTATCGAGAACTAATTTTAGGATAGCGACGCGATTGAAAACCAAATTAGGAATAGTCTTGTGGCGGTTTTGTGACATGAGCTTTAGATAGTTAAAAATGCTTATTAATCAATGTCTTGAGCGTCGATTTTAGGCTAGGACAAACTAAGACGAAATGTCATAAATTGTCGTAAGCACAAATTCGGCGAGTTATTTTGAGATTCGATGGTCGATTGTTAAAGTCTCGGAGCGAGGTCTCGCGACGGTGGTTTCGGGCCGCGTCGCGACGTTGAATTTGAATCTCGACACCGACGTCCCAAACGATCCGAATCGATCCCAACCGTTCCCGCGAACGCACTGAAATCAACCATCCGAAACATTTGCATCACACAGCAAGTGAGTGTTTTTGCACGGCGAGGCGCGAGACCGGTAAAATAGTAGGTTGATCCACGGAAAACACCGTGGCGTAGCGGAAGGATTTCCAAAACATGACAGATTTTCGTGTGACCAAGCCAGCTTTGAAGATGGTGGTGCTTCTGATGGCCGGTGGGCTTGTTGCCGGATGCGGTACGTCGAATACTGATGCGATCAACTACAAGAGCGACGCCCGGGCGAAACAGTCGTCGTTGGCAGTTCCACCCAATCTGCTCGAGGAGACGGTGGATCAGCGCTCGTTGCCGCCTCAGGGCGGTCAGGCCACGCTGTCCGAACTTCAGCAGGTGCAGAAAGTCGCGCCTAACGCGCCCACGGTGATTCCGCCGGTGGCTGGCATGCATATCCAGCGCGATGGTACGGAGCGCTGGCTCGTTATCGACAGCCACTCGCCTGATCAGGTCTGGCCGCAGGTTCGGCGGTTTTGGCAGGAGCAAGGCTTCTTGCTGGTCGTCGACGCGCGCGACAAGGGCGTGATGGAAACCGACTGGAATGAAACGCATCCGCAACTTTCTGACGGATTGATTCGCGACACGCTGTCGAAGGCAACGGGCAACTCCTACGTTACCGCGGAGCGCAACAAGTACCGCACGCGCCTCGAGGCAGCGCCGAATGGTGGAACCTATGTGTTCATCAGCCAGAAGGGCATGCGCGAAGCGCTGACCGGCACGAACAATGACATGAGCCAGTGGCAAGCCAAGCCGAACGATCCCGCGCTGGAAGGCGAGTACCTGAAGCGCTTGATGGCCGTACTGGCTTTGTCAGACTCGCAACAGGCCAGCGGGACAGCCAGCGCTTCCGACGCGGTGATGATCGCCAACGGCACGACTGCGCCTGCGGTATCGTCGGCAGCGGCGGACCGGGCCAAGCAGAATGCCACTCTCGCCGCCCAGTCTCAGATCAAGGAAGACACGGTGGCGCAAGCGCCGTCTGACGAAATCACCCTACCCGAGCCGTACGATCAGGCGTGGTTGCGCGTGGGCCTGGCGCTGGACCGCACGAACTTCACCGTTGACGACCGCGATCGCAGCCGCGGGATTTACTTCGTGCGCTATGCCGACCCGAAGGATTTGACGGCAGCCGAGCAGGGCTTCTGGAATCAGGTCTTCCACGGCAAGGTGGAGAAGGTCGCGAAGAACTATGAAGTGAATGTACGTGCGCTCACCGAAACGCAGACGCGTGTATCGATTATCAACGACAAGGGCGTTGTCGATTCATCGCCGGCAGCTCGCCAGATCATGGCATTGATCGACGATCAATTGCGGTGACAGCAAGCTGTAAAGCAAGTCGAAACGTCTAGTGCAATAAAAAACCCGCCTGAAGTTCAGGCGGGTTTTTTATTGGTGCGCGCGATTTCGCTTTGGGAATGCGCGTTGGCGCGCCTTGGAAACCGGTGCCAGAACGCTACGCTTTGTCTGCCGTGAATGGAGTCGTTTTCATCCAATCGATGTCACGCTAAGGGCGACCATCATAGCGCTCGATTCCGTCGGCTTTCTACGATTTTATGTGCGGGAAAGCTTATAGGAATCAACCGCCTAGGAATACATTGCGACAGTGGCATGTAAGCTTCGAGACGTTTGCCGCAAGAGGGCGGGCGGCCGAACTTGCACTGGCGCACTTCGATGGTCCTCTTAATCAAGAATTGCGGTCCGCTGGCCAGCGGGCTTCGATGGCCCCGTCGCCTATCCTCGTAGGGCGACGGCTTTTGCCCGCGTTTCCTCAAGGGAACGCGGGCTTTTTTCTGGTGCATTCGATTGTGCTTATTCCGTCTTAAGCGCGTAACGGTATCGGCGGTTATGCTTGATTCTTTCGACAAGGAGCCGTGTCATGCCGGAAATCGCAGTCGTCGCCACGTTCGTTGCCAAACCGGATCACGAAGAAAAGCTTATGGACACGTTGCAGGCGATCGTTGCGCCTACGCGCAAGGAGGCGGGAGCACTTCAGTACGACTTGCATCGTGACATCAAGGAGCCCCGTCGATTCGTATTCTTCGAGCGATGGGAGAGCGAGGAGGCTTTGGCGTTTCATAACAGGGCGCCGCATATCGAGCCGCTCAGCAGGTTACTGCCGGACCTGATTGAGTCTGGCGAGATCAATGTCGTCGCCAAGCTCTGAGAGCAGCGCGCCAGAAGCGCGCCGTAAGCGCGCAGTGCCGGAGCGTTAGTGCGTTTCGTGCGGGACGTCGAGAATAAGGATAATGGTCCAGTCGGCGTCGCCATCGTGATGATACTGGCGCTCGGCCACGATGAAAGGCTGCTGCTTGCCATCAGGACCGAGGAACAGCACGTCGCCTTCCATTGGCAGGCATTCGACCGGCGGAAGCGCCAGATACGCATCCTTGTCCTTCGCGTTGCGTGGCATCAATTTTTCGATCTTTTTTGATGCTGCTTCCGTCCACTCTATATC
>NZ_JBAUSA010000460.1:0-5782 GCF_049581465.1 Caballeronia sp.
TTTCGTGGCTCGGGCAATACGTTCTCACTGGGCGCGATTATCAGTGGTGGCCTTTCGGGTGGTTTTTACACCGAGGCCATTCCCGCGCCAAAAAATAACGCGTCCACATCCGCCAATTCGGGGTCCCGGCAGGCAATGACCAATGTAAATGGTCCAGGTTCAGACCGTGGCGACCCGATCGACATGGTGCACGGCAACTTCCTCTACGAACATCAGGACATCAAAACCGGCTACGGCGATTGGCCTGACAGCTTGAACTTCCAGCGCCTGTATAGCAGCGGGATGAAGAATCAGAGTGGCGTACTCGGCAAGGGGTGGACGCACAATTTTGACATTCGTCTTCGTACTTCCTCGGACGGTTTTATCGGAATGGGCGATCGGCTCGCGCTCGATGCGGTCGGGACTATCGTAGAACACAAGGCGTCGCTTGACCTCTTGAACGATCGGACTGAGCCGGCGGAAAAATTCCTCAGCGCGGTGGTGGCTCAACGTTGGTTCGGTGATCAACTGGTCGACAATACGCGAATCGTGACGTTTGGCCTTAACAGCGAAGTGTTTGCGCGACTGCCCGACGGCAGCTTTAGTGCGCCGCCCGGCAATGGTTCGTTTCTCAACGCGCAGTTTGGCGCCAATCGGATGATGTATCAGGCCGTCAATGGTGCGTACTATTCTTTCAACGTCGACAAGGTGAGTTTCTACTCACAGAAGGACGGCAAGAAAACGACCTTCGTCTGGAGCGGCAATCAACTCACCAGCGTAAACAACCATGCAGGCCGCACCCTGACGCTGACCTATGCGAATAACCGGCTGCAAAGCGTCAGTAGCCCACAGCAGACGGTGCGCTATACGTATGACGGCAACGACAATTTAGTCAGTGAGACTGATCCAGAGGGTTTCGCCACACGCTTCGAGTACGATCAACCTGGGCGTATGACAAAGTTCTATCAGCCAAGCTTTCCGAACACCCCAGTCGTCAGCAATACATATGACACACTCGGTCGCGTTAAGACGCAAACGAGCGCGGCGGGCCACCTGTTCAATTATTACTTCGCCGGCTCCCGCAGCGAGGAAGTAGGTCCTGGAGGATCGAGTCGCACAGATTACATCGACGCCGAGGGAAATCTGCTGCAGATGGCAGACCCTATGGGCAACTGGACACTTAAGGAGTATGACGGCCAGAACCGCTTGGTCCGCGAAACCCGTCCTGAGGGCAACCGCACCGAATATACCTACGATGACGCCAGCTGCTTGAGAGCTACCAATCCTGCCCGACTCTGTACGCACCAAATCGCAGCAGTATCACGGTTTCCCCGGGCCGGCACAGGTGACGCAGTACTGACACAGCGCTTCACCTATGACCCGAGTTGGGACACCCTCTCCACAGCTACGGACGCGAGGGGCCTGGTCACCACGAGCGTATATTCCGCTTATTCGCTGCAAAAGGTTATCCGGCCAATGGTGGGCGGCGTTGCGCCCACCACGAGCATCACCTACGAGTCCGTCACACTCCCAGGGACGCTGCCAACTTACCTCTACCGGCCGGTCCGCGTCACTGAAACAATCGACGCAACGCGAAGCACCGCAACGGCCATAAGCTACGGGGCCGACTTCACACCAGCGATCACGACCCAGGACGCGGACGGACTGGCGGTCAAGACTGTTACAACCTTCGACAATGAAGGACGATTGATCACCAACGAGCGTGATGGTTTTGAAACTGTCACAAATACCTACGACAAACGTGGCAACGTCACCCGCACCAATGCGAAACTGCTGGGCGTCGACGAGGTGATTGGCTATGACGCAGACAGCCGCGAGATCAGTCGCGGAGTTGCAGTGGTTGGTGGTGCCATGGTGACGTGCAAGCGTTACAACGCAATGGGTGATGTGGTGCGGGAATGGGGGCCGGCCAAGACCACGGGTGTGAGCACCTGTCCGGTCGAGGTCGCACCGACGCAGATCACCGACACGGCGTACGACGATCATCATCGCCCGTTCCGAGTTACGCGTTTTATGAGTGCGGCCGATGGCGGCAACCGGATAGCCGAGACGACGTACAACGCGGACGACAGCGTGAAGAGCATCCGCAAGGCAGTGAACTTAGGGCTTGAGCAAAGCTACGCGAGCTACGTGTACAACGGCAACGGTACGGTGGCGTCGACTACTGACGCGAAGGGCAATACGACGGTCAACCTATATGACGGCCACGACCGGTTGTATCGCACTCACTATCCACTGGACGGCCAACCGGGTAAGGGCGACGTAGGTAACTACGAGCAGTACACGTGGGATTCGAACAATAACCTGATCGCCATGAGAAAGCGCGATGGCCAGACGATCGGGCAGAGTTTCGATGCGCTGGACCGCCTCGCTACGCGTACGTTTCCGAGCGGGGTAAGCAACGTGCAGTACAGCTACGACCTGCGGGGCCTGAAAACCGCATCGCAGTACAGCAACGGCAGCCACACGGTGACTAACACCTACGACGGGATGGGCCAACTGACGCAGACGAGTGCTGGCGGGAGGACGCTGCGCTACGAGTATGATGAGGCGGGCAACATAAGTGCAATGACGTGGCCGGAAGGTTTCCGTGTGATGGCCGCCTACGACAGCTACCGTCGTCCGAGGTATGTGTCCTCGAGCAGTAGCGCGCATCTGGTGAGATACACCTATGACACATTGAACCGCGCGACGCTGTTGGAATTAGATAACGGCACACGCACGGAGCTTTCGTATGATGCGCAGGGTTGGCTAAGCAACAAGAACCACCGATTCACCGGCAGCACCGAGGACTGGGTGGGAAGTTTCACGCGCAACCAGCTCGGTGAGATAAAGCAGACGAGTGTGACGAACAACCAGTATGGGTGGACGTCCTCGGCGGTGAGCGTCGCATACAAGGCGAACGCGCTGAACCAGTACACCGTTGCGGGTGGCAAGGATCTGCGGTACGACGGCAATGGCAACTTGACAGGTGACGGGGCGTGGACATATGGCTACGATCTGGACAATCGGATGACGACTGCGAGCCGGACGGGCACAAACGCGACGCTTGGCTATGACCCGGAAGGACGGCTGATCCGGACCACGGTGAACGGGACAGAGACAAACCTCTTGTACGACGGGCAGCACTTGGTGGCGGAGTACGATAGTACGGGCAAGCTGACTCGGCGCTACATCTTTGTTCCGGGGTTGGAAGCGCCACTTGCGCAGTACGAGGGCATAAGCTGGGCCTCGGGCGCGGCAAGCTACTTGTACGCGGACCAGCAGGGCAGCATTGTGGCGCTGGCGAACAGTACGGGCGCTACGACGAGTAGCCAGGCGTATGGACCGTTCGGTGAGACCGAGGGCGCGCCGGCTTCGCGCTTCGCATACACAGGGCAGCAGTATCTGGCACCGTTGGGGCTGTACTATTACAAGGCCCGGATGTACTCGCCGACGCTGGGGCGGTTCCTGCAGACGGATCCTATCGGTACGAAGGATGATCTGAATCTGTATGCGTATGTGAAGAACAATCCGGTGAACTTTACGGATCCGACAGGGTTGCTTGCGAAAACCCAAACGGGAAGTAACTTCAATACCAATATAGCGGCGGCTCCAGCCACTGCGCCCAAGCTTGATGCACCAACGTTCACCATGCCGGCGACAGCGGCGGCAAATCAGGCTGCGGTTCAGGTTGCTGGCATGCCGTTTGAAGGTGCAGCGGGATCGTGGGCTTCGGCTATGCCGGGGAAGATGCCACAGTTGCGTATGTACGGCCCGAACGGAACTGCGTCGGTTGACATCGATATGGAAGCCCACCACGGGAACCTTGACCCACACGCTCACAATTGGGAGGGTACTGTCCGTGACCATGGGTGGCCTGTTTCAATACTGCCTTGAAAATGAAAATGGAAAATTCAATGCTGACTAAATGGAATAACTTCCACGACTGGTATCTAGACCGCCTAACCCTCGGACCGAATGAAGAACCTCGTGAACTGATCCTTGGCTTATATCTTGGAAATGAGCGCGTGCACGTGACGTTCGAAGGCGTGACGTGTTTTAGCCTTGAAGGTCTTGGGCTGCTGAACATCATATACAGCATCAAAATCGTCGAGGCGGCTGACAAGAATTATAAGGACGTGAGTGCCGCCTTGAACAAGGGCGAGCGGCTTTCCAAACGGATAGGCGCGAAGGTCGCGTTCATGTACTCCAGCCTCGGTGCCGAGCTTGCCATTGAGTTTGATTCACTGCGGATCGAATCAGCTTGACATGATGTGGGACGATAACGATCAAGGGTAGGAGCCGAAAAACGAAGGGCCGCTGACGCGGCCCTTCGTTGTTTTAAGCGGCGGTAATGATGAGTTTGCCGTGTTCGACGGTGATGCGCACTTGCTGGCCGGGGAGGAATCCGGCGTGTTCGATCCATCGGCCGGAGAGCTTGATCCACGGATAAAGCTTGGGCGGCTTGTTCAGGTGTGAAGGCCAGGCTTGGCGAAGAGACTGCTGAACCTTGACGGAGCGTTCAGGAAATCCAGCGGCTGCTTTATGATTGGCGTTAGCCATGGTCAACTCCTTGATTGAGTTGGTGGTGGTCAGCGGGTCGTGGATGCGTCAACATCTGCGGCCCGCGCTTTTACTTCTCTCTCATCTCGTCATCAGCTTGGTCATCTGCGAGCGTTTGACGAGACTGTCCATCAGGACGATCAGCGCCTGCTGATCCTCGTCCGAAAGCGAGTCCATCTGTTCGTAAAGCGCGTGCAACTTCGGGTTGTGAATGCGCGGTTCGGTCGGCGGTTCAAGGCCGACCAAAGAATCGACGCTGGTTTGCAAAACCTGAGCAATGCGCACGACCGCATCGAGCTGCGGTAATGACGCGCTTCGTTCCCATCGGTTGTAGACGCGCCTGTCCACGGCCAGCAATTCGGCCAAGCGAGCCTGGGTCATCTGTCGGGCTTCCCGCGCTTCGCGCAAGCGTGCGGCGAACTGCTCCATATCGTTCTCACATAACCAAAGATGAAGGGGTGTGGTCATTGTAAGAACCTCATGGAATCGGCCTGCTCAATAGCTATATTGTAGTCTCATCAATATGCTACTACAATGTCTATTGACAGGTTTTAGCCGAGAGGACGATCCATGGCCCGTATTCCCGAAACTGAGCTTGAGCGCATGAAGGCCGAGGTGTCGGTCGAGCAGCTCGTGCGTGCGCACGGGATTGAACTGGCGAAGTCGGGCAAGGACTTACGCGGGCGTTGTCCGTTTCATGCTGACGGCACGCCGTCACTGGTGGTGACGCCGTTGAAGAACCTGTGGCACTGCTTTGGCTGCGGGATCGGTGGGGGACCGGTGGACTGGGTCATGAAGGCGAACGGGATCTCGTTTCGGCACGCGGTGGAGTTGCTGCGGGAGGGGATTCCTTCTGTAGCCGCTATCGGGCCGGTGCGCTCGACAGTGCGGGTGCTGGAGTCGCCGGTATCGGTGAGCGCGGACGACGCGGCGTTGCTCGACCAGGTGGTGGACTACTACCATCAGACGTTGAAGGGCTCGCCCGAGGCGCTGGCGTATCTGGAGAAGCGCGGGATTGCGGGGGCGGTGGAGTACTTCAAATTGGGGTTTGCGAACCGGACACTTGGGCTTCGTTTGCCGCTGAAGAACCGTGGTGCGGGCGATGCGATCCGCAGCCGCTTGCAGAAGCTCGGCGTGATCCGCGAGAGCGGGCATGAACACCTGAACGGCAGCATCGTGTTCAACTGGCGTGACGAGGCGGGACATGTTGCGGGCTTGTACGGACGCAAGATCGGGG
>NZ_JBAUSA010000461.1:0-1803 GCF_049581465.1 Caballeronia sp.
AAACGCATCGCTGTGCTCCTACTTTAAGGATCGTGTACTTCGATTGAATGTAAGCGGTCCATTTCCCTTGCAATTACCCACAATTTTTGGCGTTTACCTCTGTTAACAATTGACCCTTTCTGTTAACTTCGTTGCACGTATAGTCAACGAGACAGAGCGATGACGAAGACAAGGGACGAAGGCGGCAAGCGTGCATCTTCGGAAGCCGATGCATGGCTGGACGAGGAAGTTGGACGAAGTCGATTTCGCGACGAACGTCTGGGCAAGAGATTTCGGTTAGTTTTGGAACGCTTGTGGACATGCATGGGGCAGAGCATTCCGATGGCTTTTCAGGACTGGTGCAACACGAAAGCGGCCTATCGATTTCTCTCCAATCCCAAAGTCAGTGAACAAGATATTTTGGGCAGCCATTTCGAAGCGACCCGAAGCCGATTTGCTGCGTCGGAAGGTCCCATACTGATATTGCAGGACACGACTGAATTCTCGTACAAACGTGAGCGACCTGAGCTAATTGGCTCGACACATAAGGTCGCAAGTCGCAAGGACAAGACAGGGCGAAGCCCAATGCATACGATTTGCGGGATCTTGATGCATTCGAGTCTCGTCGTAACCACGCAAGGCGTTCCGTTAGGGCTGGCAGCGATAAAATTTTGGACCCGGAAGAAGTTCAAAGGGTGTGACGCACTCAAGCGCAAGATAAATCCAACCCGCGTTCCGATCGAAGAAAAAGAAAGCTATCGATGGCTGGAGAATCTACGGCAATCCACAGCACTGCTTGCCCAACCTCAGCGTTGCGTTCATGTAGGAGATCGCGAAAGCGACATTTATGAACTCTTCTGCCTCGCCCACGAACTGCAAACGAACTTCCTTGTTCGAACCTGCGTCGACAGACTCGCGGGCGATGGAAACCATACGATTGCAAGCGAGATGGATGAAGTACGAGTCGCTGGCGTACATCGGGTCGCGGTTCGGGACCAAGGCGGCAAGGCCGATCGAGCGGTGCTGGAACTTCGGTACCGTCGCATAACAGTGTTGCCTCCAATCGGCAAGCAACGTCGCTACCCGCCGCTGCATCTGACGGTGATTCACGCACTTGAACGAGGCACAACTACGAGCAGGAAGCGAATTGAATGGAAGCTGATCACCAATTTACCGGTGACTTCTCGCAGGCAGGCTATAGAGAAACTTGACTGGTACGCACTGCGATGGAAAATCGAGGTGTTCCACAAAATTCTAAAGTCGGGCTGCAAGGCAGAGGAGTCAATGCTGCGCACGGCGGACCGACTGGCAAATCTTATTGCCGTATTTTGTATCTTAAGTTGGCGCATCTTTTGGATAACCATGGTACATCGAGCCGGGCCACATCTACCGGTCGAAGTCGCCTTAACGCCGCATGAAATACAGCGACTTGACCAGTTAGTTAAAGATACGGCGAAGACCTCAACCGCCGAGCCACTTACTCGATACACCATCAAACTCGCCCAACTGGGCGGCTATCTGGCTCGAACCAATGATCCTCCTCCTGGAAACACCGTAATCTGGCGAGGCTTGCGAAGACTCGTCGATATCCAACTCGGTTTCGAACTCGCCCAAGATTGTGGGTAATTGCAAGTCCATTTCCGACGTCTATCAACGATAGACAAGAGCGAGGAGCATAGGTGTCCACCTATTTGGAGGTGGACACCTATGCCAGACAAACACTCAGAGTTAAGAGTAGTTAGACGCAGCCGCGATGGGCGTCGCCGCTACGATGAGAAAGCGAAGCGCGCGCTCGTTGAGGTAGCGCTCCGTCCCGGCCCTGGC
>NZ_JBAUSA010000462.1:0-6366 GCF_049581465.1 Caballeronia sp.
GTACCCCGCCTCGGGACGCTCACGCAATACGTGATCGCCTTTACGGCGATCTGGTCGCTATGCGAGTTGCCTGTAGAAGTGATGGTTAGTCAAACGGCACTTGACGGCGCAGCGTGTATTACAGGGAAATTGATCTGGCTGGCTTTGTCACTCTGGGCGTTGTCCGGCAGCCGGCCCGCGAAGACTACCTTCGCCTTTTGCTGCGCAGCCAGTGCAATGGCCATCGCTTTTGGTTTGCAGGCAGAGCAACAATTTTTCCCCCTCGGATTTTTCTTGTCGGGAGTCGAGTGCGTGTTGAAGGCTGCAGCGTTCCTCTTGATCGTCGCGTCGCCCGGCCGGCAAGCTGCCAATTAGTCCCGCCCTTCGCCGCTAATCGCAATGGCGGCGTGATGTTTCATTCTCCTGTCCCGTCTGTCACTAGCGATCGCCTACAAGCAATCTGCTCACCATCGCCCGCCACGCCCCGCTCATACAAAGGTATGAGCGGGGCGTCTGTTTGTCTGGCCGTATCAACCGTTTGTAGGCTGGTGACGAAGCTCGCGTTGCATTAACGTTGCTTTAACGTCACCTTAGCTTCGAGTCACGCGCGGCGGTGCCCACGCCCTAGCCGCAACTCCGGCTCCTGACACCCCTTGACACCCCTTGACACCCCGTTGGAGCATACCGTGACACCGAGCGTCACCACGCATGACCCACGTAGACAGTTGCTGCCATTTCGCGAGTCGTTGTTGGCCATGCTGGGTGTCGCGTTCGCTGCGATGCTGGTCGCCCTCGACCAGACCATTGTCGGCACCGCGCTGCCGCAGATCGTGGCGGAACTCAAGGGGTTCGATCTGTACGCATGGGTCGCCACATCCTACATGCTGGCATCGGTGATTACGATCCCGATATTTGGCCGGCTAGGCGATATTTTCGGGCGCAAGCCGTTCCTGCTCGCGGCGATCCTCCTCTTCACCATCGCTTCGGTGTTGTGCGGCATGGCGACTACCATGCTGGTCCTCGTGATTGCACGGGGCTTGCAGGGGATCGGTGGCGGCATCCTGATCGGCACGGTCTTCGCGACTGTCGCGGACTTGTTCCCGGACCCCAAACTGCGACTGCGCTGGCTGGTATTCGTCACGTCCGCGTTCGCCGTCTCCAACATGGTCGGGCCGATGCTCGGCGGCACCCTGACTCAGTACGGCGGCTGGCGTCTGGTGTTCTTTGTCAATGTCCCGGTGGGCATCGTGTCACTGATATTCGTGCAGTGTTTCTTGCCGCACCTGCGTCACCCGCGCAAGGCCGGTCGGGTACGCCTTGACTGGGTGGGCGCGTTAGTGCTTGCGCTCACGTTCGGCGCGCTGCAATTAGTGATCGAGTTGTTTCCGAAGGAAGGCCTCAGCACGTTGACAGTCGGCCTGGGCGCGCTGACCGTGGGTTGCTGTCTGGCGCTGTGGTTCTGGGAAAAAAGAATGGGCGACCCGATCGTGCCGTTTGACATGTTGCTGGACCGCAAGCTGGCTGCGCTCTTTGCAATGTCAATGCTGGGCGGCTTCGCGCTTTTCTCGCTGGTCTTCTACGTCCCGCTCCTGTTCCAGGGCGGCTATGCAATGTCTGCGCACTCTTCTGGCGTGCTGATCACTCCGCTCCTGCTTGGCACGACGGTAGGCAGCTTCGTGAACAACCGGATCGTCACGCGGGTCCGGCGGGCGAACGGCATCATGTATGTGGGCTTCGCGCTGTTCGCGATCGCCTGTCTCTGCCTGGTCGCCCTGAGAGGGATGGAGCCTCATGTCGTCTGGATGTCGTGCATGGGGGTGAGCGGAATAGGGCTCGGCCTGGTGGCCGCCAACCTGACGATTTTCTCGCAGCAGATCGTCGCTCGGGAGCATCTTGGCGCCGCTACCGCGTTGCTGCAATCGCTTCGAACATTCGGCGGGATGCTAGGCACCGTGATGACCGGTGCGTTGCTCGGGCATCTCTATACGCGTGGCGTGCACCGTTCCCTTGATTCCTATCAGGCGACGCAGTGGTTCAGGTCCTTCGAAAGCCCACAGTTGTTGATCGACCGTGCAGAGCAGGCGGCGTTGATCAATCGCCTGGTCAGCGCGGGTCGCACCGCCGACGCGATGATGATGATGAAGTCGGCACGCCATGCGCTGGTCGAATCGATTCACGTGGGCCTTGCACTGGCAGCGGGCGCAGCGATCATCGGGCTGTTCCTCGCGTGGTTTGTCCCGCCGGTTGGAGTCAATCAGTCGGACTCCGAATCGTCTCAGGTTTTGCCGTGAATTCAAGAAACCGTGCCTGATGCGGCCGGGCCATTACTACGGATCGAGCCGGCGCCGTTTGGATTTGAAACACATCACTATTTTCCCCTTTAGGAGCGAACCATGGGCAAACAAACCATCGCCGATTATCTGGCAAGAACGCTTGCAGCCGCAGGCGTCGAGCGAATCTGGGGCGTAACGGGCGACAGTTTGAACGGACTGGCATTCAGCCTGGACCAGGTCGGATCGACCCGCTGGATGCACACTCGTCACGAGGAGAGTGCCGCGTTCGCGGCGGGCGCCGATGCTGCGTCGACAGGGCGGCTTGCCGTCTGTGCGGGCAGTTGCGGCCCGGGCAATCTTCACCTGATCAACGGACTGTTCGACTGCCATCGAAATCATCAGCCCGTGCTCGCGATTGCGGCGCACATTCCGTCGACGGAAATCGGGCTTGGCTATTTCCAGGAGACGCATCCTCAGGAGCTCTTCAGGGAATGCAGTCATTTTGCCGAACTCGTGACGAATGCCCAGCAGTTTCCGCGTGTGCTCGCGCGCGCGATGCGCACGGCCATCGAGGAGCGCGGCGTCGCCGTCATCGTGTTGCCGGGAGACGTTGCGTTGAGCGAGGGTCCCGAGGAAATCGCGAGCTGGACTGAATCGGCGCCGTCGTCAATTGTCCCCGCGGACGCGGATCTCGACCGGCTGGCGGATTTGCTGAACACATCGAAAGGCGTCACGCTGTTGTGCGGAAGCGGTACGGAGGGCGCGCATGACGAAGTCGTTGCGCTGGCCGATATGCTCGGCGCACCCGTGGTCCACGCGCTGCGCGGCAAACAGTTCGTTGAATGGGACAACCCCTTTGACGTCGGCATGACCGGCCTGATTGGCTTCAGCTCGGGCTATCACGCCATGCAATCGTGCGACACGCTGCTCATGCTGGGCACGGACTTTCCGTATCGCCCGTTCTATCCGAGCAACGCGAAGATCGTGCAGATCGACTGGAAGGGTTCGCAGCTCGGCCACCGTGCGCCACTTACGCTCGGGCTGGTGGGAACGCTCAAGGATACGATCAAGGCGGTTCTATCGCGTTTGCAGCGCAAGGGCGATCGCAGTTTTCTGGAAAACGCCCGCAAGCATTATGTGTCGGCAAGAAAAGGGCTTGACGATCTCGCTGTTCCATCCGGCCCTGGCAGGCCTATTCATCCGCAATATTTGACCAAGCTGATCGACGAAGCGGCCAGCGAAGATGCGATTTTCACGGCGGACGTCGGGACGCCGACACTCTGGGCGGCGCGATACCTGACCATGAACGGCAAGCGTCAGTTGCACGGTTCATTCAATCATGGATCCATGGCCAACGCGATGCCGCAGGCGCTCGGCGCGCAAGGCGCCCACCCGGACCGGCAGGTCATCTCCCTGTCCGGCGATGGCGGCCTGTCCATGCTCCTTGGCGATCTTTTGACAGCGCGGCAACTTGAATTGCCGATCAAGGTTGTCGTTTATAACAATAGCCTGCTTGGTTTCGTGTCCATGGAATTGAAGGCTTCCGGATATCTGGACACCAACGTGGATCTGAGCAAGACGAATTTTGCTGCGATTGCCAAGGCCGCGGGGATTTTCAGCATCAGGGTTGAGGAGTCGGAAGACATTCCCGCGGCGTTGGAAGCTGCCCTCGCACACCCGGGGCCCGCGCTTGTGGACGTGGTGACGTCAAAGCATGAACTTGCCATGCCGCCCAAGATCGAGTTTGCGCAAGCCAAAGGATTCAGCTTGTATATGCTTCGCGCCATCCTGAACGGGCGCGGCGATGAAATCATTGATCTGGCGAGGACGAACCTGCGGTAGGGGGCGGGGTGGTTCCGCTAGCAGAACCGCCCAAAGCACCGCGCTCCGAGCGCGCGCAGACTGCATCTCAATCAACGACAGTTGCTCATCAATATCGATAACTGTTGCTTATGCGGCAACGATGCGTGACCTAAGTTGCTCTTGCTGGATTGGTTGAACTCAGCGAGCATCGTCGCGCGTAATCAATCCCGGATGTGGGACATCCGAATCCACCAGAGAGTTGAACATGTCTGTTTCCGCTATTGCGAATATCAACGGGGCGGCTTCTGCGCAAGCAGATGCGCAATCCCAGTCGTCTAACGCTTCCGCACCGAACAGCGCAGCCAGTATCACGGCCGTGCCCCAGGCGACGGCAGAAACGGCCGAGTCCGAGTCGTCGACGCAAGTCGTGCTCAGCGCCAATGCGCAGGTTCTTGCAAGGTTTAACGCGGACGGAATCACCGTGGGTGAGGTCAGTCTTGCTTCACTAAACCTGCCGTCTCCATCGGCTCCTGACTACATGGAATTGGCAATGCAAGCGACTGCGCGTTTGGGCCCACCTACGAATAGCAAGGGGCAGGACGACGGCGCCATTTCGCAGTCATCCTTCGAAGCAGTGATCAAGCAGTTTGGCGGGAAAAAGGCTCAAGCAGACCAGCTTTTTGCCGCGCTCGACACGGACGGCAGCGGTTCGATATCCAATTCGGAACTGCTGACCGGCATGTCCAACACTGGCAGCGACCCTGCTAGTTCATCATCGCAAGCGCTCTTGAAACTGATGGACACCGACGGTGGCGGCACCGTCAACACCGTCGAATTCAGCAGTTTTGAAGGGGCGATGGTGGCGGCGGAAAAAGCGCCTGCGCAATAGGGCGGGCTGCCGTGTTGTAGTTGGCTTCGGCTGCCTCAACCAACAGAGTCAACCGCCGGAAGCGTGAAATAGAACCGGGCGCCGCCATGAGCGGAGTCATTGTCCGCCGCGATGCGCCCGCCGTGCGCTTCTATAATCGAGCGACAGATTGGCAGACCCATGCCCATGCCATCTTGCTTGGTCGTGAAGAAGCTATCGAACAGTTGGTCGAAATGCTCATGGACGATGCCCGGGCCGCTGTCCTCGACGGCGCAGCGCAGTGTGACGGCATGCGGCACGGCGGTCCGGATGGTGATCCTGCGCTCCGTGCTTCCCGCTTGCTCCATGGCCTGGATGGCGTTGACGACGAGGTTGACAATCACTTGCTGGAACTGGACGCGGTCAGCAAGCACCTTCGGCATGCCCGGAGCGAGATGGCGCAATACCGTGACGCCGCGCGACTGGATTTCGTGGTGGAGAAACACAAGCGCACCATCAATGAGCTCGTCAAGCGACGCGAGCGTATGTTCGGGCGCTTGCCGAACCGCCATCGCGCGAACGCGGCCGACAATGTCTGCGGCACGTCGCGCATCGGCAATGATGCGCGTGTTCGATTCGCGCACCTCCGCCACGTTGGGCACCGGCCGGTCGAGCCAGCGTAGCCCGGCTTCGCCATTCGTAGCGATAGCGGCAAGCGGCTGGTTCAGCTCGTGGGCAATCGACGCGGTCAGCTCGCCCAGCATCGAGATGCGCGCGGCGTGTGCAAAGTCCGCCTGCAGCCGCTGAAGCATTTCCTGTGCATGAATGCGCTCGGTCAGGTCGACCAGACTGATTAGCGCGATGCCTAGATCGTCAGCCATCCGCGGGCGGGCCACGGTGAACAGTACATCGATAATCCGCCCGTCGAGAGTCGGAAGCTTCGTCGTTTCCTGGAAGAGCTCTTCGCCGCAATACCTGCTTTCCAGGATGCGTCGAAACGTGCCGGGGCTCTCGCGCCAGACCCAGGTCACCGGGCCGAGCAACTCGCTTCGGTCTTGCGCCCCGAACATCTGCACTGCGTAATTATTGACCTCTTCAACGACCAACACCTCTTCCGCGCGGCGCAGCCAGTCGGGATGATCATCGATATAGACCGACAGATCCTCCACACCTTGCGCCCGCAGGTCCGTCAACATAGCAATCAGGGGCTGAGCTTCGGTCTGCCACAGGGCGACCGGCATATCGCGAAAGAGACTACGGTAGCGATGCTCGCTGTGCGCAAGCGCCGCGTGGGCCTGCTTGCGCACGGTGATATCCATTATTGCACCCACACAATGCAATGGATCGGGCTCATCCGTTACAACGTGGGCCACGACGTGAAGGTGCTTGATCGATCCGTCGGGCATCAGCAGCCGATGCTCGACATCGAATCCCTGCTGGTCGTTCGCGGCGCGATCGATCACC
>NZ_JBAUSA010000463.1:0-4349 GCF_049581465.1 Caballeronia sp.
CCCAAAAAATCCCCTAACGGTGCTACAAGCCAGGTGCGTGTCGAAAGCGCTGTGGCGAAGGGATTGATGCGCGCAACGCACAGGCGGGAGGCGCAAACGCGGCAGTCGGAAACAATGCCGATTAAAACGAGTGCCCCAATAATCGGAGTGTTCAAGACGTGGCATCAAACACCCGGCTTTATTCTGGCTTCAGAAGAAAAGTGAGGCGCGAGCCGGAAGCCCGCGCCTCAAAAACACTCTCGTCGGGGTGGCGAGAGCGGAGAGAATTGGTAATCTATTAGAAAGCAAATATCAAGTTTCGAAACATTCTCTTTATCATAGCAAACGTTTGCCTCGGCGCTCATGTATTTGAAAGTTTTAACGAGTAATGTAGTTGCGTGAGGAAAAGAAGGCCCGTCGATATTCAGCTTGTCATCACTTCGAACGCGATGACCGCGGCTGCGGCACCAATGTTTGCGATTAGTGCCTCGAAGAAAATGCCGCGCCACGTCGTTGTTTGGAAACGGACAGCCAGCATGACCGCCGTGAAGAGAGCGATAGCGAGCATCGCAATGACATGGCCACTGTGCAGATGGATAGGCATGGCGCTAGCCTCCCGGGCGTTGAACCTTTTGTGCGGGTTGAATAGCTTCAAACGAGTATAGGTATCGCGTGCCCGTACGCAAGTTGCATGGATTTCAGCGATGCCTGACTCGCAGTCTTATCGAATGATCTGACGCGAATTTTCAAAGCGCCGTCGGGATTAACCCGAATGCGCAAGTTTCAGGCAGCACACACTGAAATGACGGAGCCGCAAACATGGATTCCCCGAATCGCCGTTCGCTTGAAGTCGATTTTTTTCGGGGGCTCGTGTTGCTGGTGATTGCGGTCGATCACATTTCGGGAAGCGTGCTGTCCAAATTTACTATTCATAGTTACGCGTTCTGCGACTCTGCAGAGGTATTCGTCTTCCTCGGCGGTTACGCGTCGGCGGCGGCTTATACATCGCTGGAATCGAACCGCGGCGCCTGGCCTGCACGGCGGCGCTTCTTGAAGCGCAGTTGGGAGATTTACCGGGCATACCTCTTTCTCGCCGTCATGACGCTGCTAGGCGGCGCGATGCTGATGTGGCTGCGCATTGACACGCCCATGTTGCAACTCACCGAATGGCCGACGTTCCTCGCACGGCCGCTCGGCCTTTCACTCGATATCGCAACATTGCGCAATCAGCCCTATCTCTCGTCCGTCCTGCCGATGTACGCACTTTTCGCGCTGGGGGTACCTTTTGTCGTACCGCTGGCCCAGCGCAAGCCGGTTGTCGTCCTGTTTGGCAGCCTTGGGACGTGGCTGTTCGCGTCGCGGCTCGCGCAAGCATTGCCCTCCGCGTATGCCGAGGGCTGGTCGTTCAACCCATTCGCGTGGCAACTCATGTTCGTGCTCGGCATGTTGTCGCGCGTGCAGCCGATCAGCGATGCATTCCACGATTCACGAACTGCGCGCTGGTTGACACGCGCCGCCATTGCCGTATTCCTGACGTTTGCGTTCGCGAAGTTGTTTATCGAAACGCAATCGCCGCCGGGATATATGAAGCAGAATCTGGCGACCATCCGGATCGTGAGTTTTTCGGTGATCGCGTGGCTGGTTGCGCAGGCTGTGCATCGTGGCTGGATCAAGGCGCTGGCGCAACGCCTGCCGAGCGTGGTCAACATTGGTCAGCAGGGGCTCGTGTGTTTTATCGCAGGCGCGTGCATGTCGCTCGTCATCGACACTGCATTGCGCATGGTGTCGTTTGGCGACTATCAGTGGCTTGCAGGACTGGCGGGCGATACCCTCGCGATCGGCACGCTGCTAGCGCTCGCGGGGTACTGGCGGGGTCACAAGCAGGCGCGCCAGCAAGCGCGTATTCGACAAACGGGGCCAGTACCTGCGCGTGTCGTCAACCGGCATGATCCATGAAACCGGGGAATGAAACCGGTGCGCTTTCCCCGATGGGAAAGCGCACGCGACGTCACGAAAGCCGGACCCCCTTCGTTTCACGCATGCACAAGACGCCGATGAGACTGACGGCCGCCGCCGCCGACACGTAAGCGCCAACCCACGTCAGTCCGCCGCGATTCGCGAGCAATTGTGCTATGTAGGGTGCAACCGACGCCCCCAGGATGCCGCCCATGCTATACGCCACGCCCGCGCCGGTGTAACGCACACTGGTCGGGAACAATTCGGGCAGGAGCGCGCCCATCGGAGCAAAAGTGACGCCCATGAGAAACAGCTCGATGGTGAGGAATAGAGCGACCGCGTAGGTGTTGCCGCTGCCGAGCAGGGGCGCCATGGTGAAGCCCGACAGGATGGCGAGGACGCAGCCGACGATCAGCACCGGCTTGCGGCCGAATTTATCGCTGGCGGCGGCGGAAATCGGCGTCGCGATGGCCATGAAGATCACCGCGAAACACAGCAGGCCGAGAAATTTCTCACGCGTGAAATGCAGCGTCGAAACGCCGTATGAGAGCGAAAAGACCGTTGAAATGTAGAACAGTGTGTAGCAGACGATCATCGCGATCGCGCCGAGGCAAGTAGGCGCGAGATATTTGCCGAATAATGTCGCGAGCGGTACACGGACGCGCTCGCGTTTGTCGACAGCCGCACGAAACGCCGGCGTTTCCGCAATCTTCAGGCGTACGTAGAGGCCGAGCGCCACCAACACCGAACTCACGATGAACGGCACACGCCAGCCCCAACTGCGGAATTGATCGTCGGTGAGGGAGAGGGCGAGGCCGAAGAAAAGTCCATTCGATGCCAGGAAGCCAATCGACGGCCCAAGTTGGGGAAACATGCCGAACCAGCCGCGCTTGCCCTCGGGCGCATATTCGGTCGCGAGCAGCGCCGCGCCGCCCCATTCGCCGCCAAGCCCGATGCCTTGCCCGAACCGCAGGATGCACAGCAGGATCGGTGCAAGGCTGCCGATGGACGCATAGCCGGGGACGAAGCCGATCAGTGTGGTGGACACACCCATCACGAGCAGCGACGCAACCAAGGTGGATTTGCGGCCGATGCGGTCGCCGAAATGGCCGAAGATAAAAGAACCGATTGGGCGTGCGACGAACGCGATGCCGAAGGTGACGAAAGCCGACAACGCCTGTGCCGCTGGCGATCCGTGCGGGAAAAAGACCGGGCCGATGACGAGTGCGGCGGCCGTCGCGTAGACGTAGAAATCGTAGAACTCGATTGCCGTGCCGATGAAGCTCGCGAAAATCACGCGCGAGCGGCTCACGGTCGCGTCGCCGGTTTGAGTGGCGGAAACCGTGCGGGGAGATGCTGATGACATGGGGTCTCCGTTGGTCCTTTTGATCGCGCTCTGGCGCGTTCCTGGACGATTTTGTATGAATGTGCTGCGGTTGCCGATTGACACGCCTGGCGCGGTTAGGTCGAGCGTGCGGCTTTTGACGGACTTGGCGTCGAATGCGACGTTGCGATTCAAATCAACTGGCGCGTCTCCCGCGCGCCGGATAGGCGAGGGGGACGGCTTTGCCGGCAAAGCCAGCGGGGGATATCAAAAAATTATAACGAGCGTGCACGGCGCGCTGCAAGCGGCGGTTGTTCACTCGATCTCAGTCGCCTGCGGCGTGTGGACACTGCGTAGCTGAAACTGGCCGTTGTTGTTGAAAAGCCAGTCTTCGAACAGTTCCACGCGGCCTTTGCCGTCCAGAAGCCGCGCAGGCGGCGGCGGAAGCGGGGACGAGCGGCGCAGCGACGCCAGCGCGGTGGCTTCGGCTTCATCGTCACCGTTGGTCCGATACACCGACGAAGCGATCACGCGGCCGTCGCGATCCACGGTAAAACTCACCACGACGAGCGAACGCAGCATCGCTTGCGGCGCACCTTTTATGATCAGCGATGGATTGCGCTCGAAAATATGCTGCGCGACGCGTACCTTGTACTGATCGAGCGTCGGACTCGCGATTGCGGCCGGCGGGCGTTTCGTTTCGATAGCGCTCGGGGGCGGCGTAATCGTGCAGGCGGCGATGGCGGCCACTATAGTTATCGTTATTGCTGCAAGGGCGATGCGTGGATTGATGGTCATGGTCGGTGACTCAGCTATCGGTCGATGACAGGTCCGGCTTTTGCTGCTCTTATTGTCCTGTCAACTGCGCCGTGATGCATGAGGAGAAAACCATGAGTAGCGCCATGAATAGTGAGAAATCCGACCTGGAACCCCCGAAGACCCCGCAACATAGCGACAACGAGGCGAGCAAAATGCCCGATCGTCCCGACGATGCCCGCAAGCAAGGGCCCAATGACAAGCCGGGAAAGAAACCCGGAGAGGGCGAGCCGGAAGTGGGTTGATCTGCGGCGTCTGCTTCGAATAAAAAACC
>NZ_JBAUSA010000464.1:0-3256 GCF_049581465.1 Caballeronia sp.
GGCTGCAACATCTCGGACGACAAGTCGGTGAACACGGTGTTGCGCACGATGTCCCGCTTCAACGACGAAGCGCAATGGGCGCTTTTCGATCCGAACAAGCTCGCGCCCACGTATCCGGACTCGATGATCACGCGGCCGTTCCCGTTCAATGCGTTCTATGACATAGACGACGTTCCTGTTGTCGATGCCGCGACCTACAAGCTGCCGGTTGGCGGACTGGCGAAGGGCGGCAAGAACGTGTGGACCCTTGAGGAACTGCGTGCGTTACCGCAGGAGAGCCAGGTGACGCGACATATTTGCATTGAAGGCTGGAGCGCGATTGGCAAGTGGGGCGGCGTACGTTTCTCCGATTTCCTCAAGCGATCAGGCGCGGACACCACCGCGAAATACGTGGCTTTTCACTGCGCCGACAACTACTCGACCAGCATCGACATGCCGACCGCGCTGCACGCGCAGACGCTTCTTGCGCTGACCTACGACGGGCAGGTCTTGCCGCCCAAGTACGGTTTTCCGATGAAGCTGCGCATGCCGACCAAGCTTGGCTACAAGAACCCTAAACACATCGTCGCGATCACCGTGACGAACGACTATCCCGGTGGTTACTGGGAGAACCAGGGCTACAACTGGTTCGGTGGTGCCTGATATTCGCTTGGCTTTCTTGTGTTTCTTTTTGCATCCCTTAATCGGGTCAATTTTCTCAATGGAGTCGTCATGTCGCTTGCAACATTCCGTATGAAAGCCGGTGTATCGATCGTTGCACTTACCTTGGCCGGCGTTGCCCTGGCTCAAACGCCGGCGGCGAAGCCTGCGCGTATTCGCGGCGAGATCGTGTCGTTGTCCGGCGATGTGCTGACCGTGCATCGTCGTAGTGGCGACACGGTCACCATTGACTTGAAGGCCGATACGCCGGTGACCGCGGTGAAGAACATCTCGCTGGCCGACATCAAGCCGGGTTCGTTTATTGGCACGGCGGCAACGACGGGAACCGATGGCAAGATGACGGCGACTGAAGTGCTGGTGTTCCCGGAAGCCGCGCGCGGATCTGGCGAAGGCCACTACGCGTGGGATCTCGCGCCTAACAGCACGATGACGAACGCGAACGTCGATCAGGTGGTGACGGGCACGAGTGGCCGCGACCTGAAGCTGTCCTACAAGGGCGGCAGCAACACGGTGACCGTACCGGAAGGGGTGCCGGTCGTGACCTTTGCGCCGGCCACGCGCACGGACCTGGTTGCGGGCAAGAAGGTGTTCATCGTCGCAAGTCCGGTGAAAGAGACGGAGTTCGCGGCATCGCGGGTGGTTGTTGAGAAGGATGGAGTTGCGCCGCCGATGTAATGGCGTGATTGAGCTGCTTGAATGCGGCAGAGCGAGTCTCCTCGCCAAGTAACGAGAAACCCCGGCAGCCGAAAGGCTGGCGGGGTTTCTTAATTTCAGTATCGCTAATGAAAAATATACGAGTAGATAATATGGCCTTCGAGGCGAAGCGTGTGCGCGCCGCTGGTGCTTGAGGTGGGTGTTCGAGTGAGCGTTGATGGATGGGGGCGGCACTACGTTCGGGCCAAAAACTTAAAATGAGCAACGACGACACTTAAGAATTGGCGGTTTAAAACGCGTTTCTTTACTTCATTTCTTTTCGCGTTTGAAAAGAAATGAAGTTCCGCCCCGAACAGGGGCTAACAGTAATAAGCAAGAAAATCCGACCTAAGCAGAACGACCACGCGAGCAGGAGGACTCCACCCTAGCCCCACACTCGCCGCAAGCAGCACCCCCCAACCCCCGCCCCGCGGCTACGAGCGTCCCCCGGTATTTAACATCGCCACGATATCGGCGAAATCCTGCACAAGCAGGTCGAGTACGAACGGCAGCACGGTGTCATGTTGCATCGATTCGCATGCCCGGCCCGTCGCGACCTTGAGCATCTTCAACGATGCGCGCGCGTGTCGAATATTCTCGTCCCGGCGGCCGCGATGGGTTCCGAGCGCCGCGGCCAGCGCTTTCGATACCTCGACGAACGCGTCGCTTGCAGCGTCCAGCGCCTGTCGCGTCGAAGCGCTCAAGCGGCTGTTCAACGGCGAATTGGCGGCAAACGCCTGCCCAAGAAATAACGTGTCGCGATGCAAGCGCGCGAGCAGGGGCGCAACCGTATCGATCACATCGGCGGAGGTGCGCTTCAACGGCACAATGATGTGCTCACGCCCGGCTTCGGTGATGGCCTCGTCGAGCGCTTTCTCGGCACCGGCCGACTGGCGCTGCAGGCGCTCCCTGTTCGTTGCATCGCCGGACTGCTTGAGGCAGGAGCCAATCAATTCGCCCAGTGTCAGGACGATTTCACTCGCGCGCTCATGAGCCGCATTGATGGCGCGATTGGGCAGCAGGAATGCCACCATGATCGCCGCCGCCGCGCCGATAAAAATTTCCAGCACACGATCGATCGGCCGCTCAAAGGGCGACGCGCCCGTGCCGCTTCCCGGAATCAGCACCACGACCACGAGCGTCGTGCAGGCAAGGCGCATGTTCGGCTGCAACGCAGCGAGCGCCGCCAGCGGTAAAAGTCCTATCGCGAATACGAGAAGGCGCGGCGCGCCATACAAGATCGCCACGAGGCCGATCCCACCCGTGAGGGCTCCAATCACCGCGCCCACGATCTGGTCGCGCCCGGTGCTCAGCGCCTGATTCAGGCTAGGCTGCGTGACGACGATCAGCGTGGTGATCACCGCCCAGTAAAGGTCCGGCAGCCCGGCCAGACGCGCCGCGCCATAGCTGAGCGCACAGGCCGCCAGCGTACGGGCAATGCGCCGGTATTCGCCGGGGCCGAGATTCAAGTTGATGTTCTTGTGAAGGGCTTGGGAGAGCATCGGTGCCAACTATCGGAAGCGCTCGGGAAAGCCAAGCGGAGCAAGAATTATGGCTGGCGCCGTACGCGGGCGGCAAATAAGCGCGCTGGACGGCCGGATGGCCAACGCTCGGCACGCTCTTGCCGATCGCGATACCATAATCGATTGCTTCGGGCGGTTTAGTGCTTTTCGCGCGCCGCTGTGCCAAGCCGCATAGTCACCGTAACAACAGGAAACAGGAGCCACGCATGAGCAACAGCACCCTTTCGCACACGTATCCGAGCACGCAGCTTTATATCGATGGCGCCTGGCGCGCAGGCGCGCGAACTATCGGCGTCGTCAATCCCGCGAGCGAAGCAGAAATCGGCCGGCTTGCGCTGGCGGGCGAAAAGGACCTGAGCGACGCCGCCGAAGCAGCCGCG
>NZ_JBAUSA010000465.1:0-1561 GCF_049581465.1 Caballeronia sp.
TGCTTGCCCGGTGGACCCATTCTCTACTGGTCGTTCGGCGGCTCCGACACAAGCCGCAAGCTGCAAGATCCGAGCGCCGTCAGTGCGCCGCGCTGCATCGTTCTTGAACGGATTATCCTGCTCGTCAAGGGCGGATCCGGCCTGAACGAGCGCACGAACCGTCTGGTTGTTGCTCTGCATTGTTCAGCAATCGAGGAAAAGACGCCATGGAACGAGATCACGCGAAATACCAGAGGCTCATCGAGTCCTGCAGTTCGCTCGAACCATTGCCCACCGCTGTCGTGCATCCATGCGACGCAAGTTCGATCGATGGTGCGGCACAGGCGGCGCAGGCGGGACTGATCGCGCCGATCCTCGTCGGGCCGCGTGCGCGCATCGAAGCGGTGGCCGCTCAACACGGGATCGACATCACAGGCTATCCGATCGTCGACGCGCCCTATAGCGAGGCGGCCGCCGTCGCCGCCGTCGCGCTCGTCCGGGAAGGCAAGGCGCAAGCGCTGATGAAAGGCAGTCTGCATACCGACGAACTCATGGCGGCGGTCCTGAGCCGCGATTCGGGTCTGCGCACGGGACGCCGCGTCAGTCACTGTTTCGTGATGGATGTGCCCGGGCACGAAGATGCCCTCATCATTACCGACGCCGCCGTCAACATCGCGCCGACGCTCGACGAGAAGGCGGACATCCTCCAGAACGCGATCGATCTCGGGCATGCGCTGAACGTCGCGGAGATACGGGTGGCCGTCCTGTCGGCGATGGAGACGGTCAGTTCCAAGGTGCCGTCCACCGTGGAGGCCGCGGCGCTATGCAAGATGGTGGACCGCGGTCAGGTAACCGGCGCTCTGGTCGACGGGCCGCTCGCGCTCGACAACGCGATCGATCCCGAAGCGGCCAGGATCAAGCAGATCGATTCGCCGGTCGCGGGCCGCGCGAATGTGCTGCTGGTGCCCGACCTCGAAGCCGGAAACATGCTGGCGAAGAGCCTTTCGTTTCTTGCCGGCGCGGACGCAGCGGGCATCGTGCTGGGTGCGCGCGTGCCGATCATCCTCACGAGCCGCGCCGATTCCATCATGACGCGGCTCGCCTCCTGCGCGGTGGCCGCGCTCGTCGCAAAAGCACGCCGCGAGAGCAACAACGCAATGGGGTGATGCGATGTCCGAGGTCATTCTGGTACTCAACGCGGGTTCGTCGAGCATCAAGTTCTGCGTGTTCGACGCACGGTCCGACGAGCTTGGACTCGTGATGCGCGGGCAGGTCGAAGCGCTGCATACCTCGCCGAGCCTTGTCGTTTTCGACGGCGGCGGCGCACGAATCGGCGCGAGGACGTGGGAAAAGGGCACGGCGATCGGGCATGAGGGCGCGATTGCCTGCATCGTGGAATTTTTGCGCGATCATCAAGAAAGCCTTCGGCTGATTGCCGTCGGACATCGGGTCGTGCACGGTGGCGACGCGTTCTCGGAGGCCGCCATCGTCACGCCCGACGTGCTCGCGAAACTCGACCGGCTCGTGCCCCTTGCGCCCCTGCATCAGCCGCACAATCTCGCGCCCGTGCGCATCGTGGCGC
>NZ_JBAUSA010000466.1:0-5539 GCF_049581465.1 Caballeronia sp.
TCCTTGCCCTTCTTCGTCAGCGCCAGATTGACCACCCGGCGATCGTCGACGCTGCGCGAGCGTTCCAGCAGTCCCTTCGTTTCCAGCTTGTCCAGCATCCGCGTCATCAGTCCGGTGTCGACGGACAACATCTTCGAGAGTTCGAACGGCGTGGAGGCCATGCCGCGCTGCATCGCGAAGAGAATGCCCATCTGCGGCCCGGTGATGTCGAGATGCTTGAGGGCCGCGTCCATTTCCCCGGTGATCAAGTTGCGGGCCTTGGTCAGCAAGAATCCAATGCTTCGCGTCAGCGTGAAAGTTTCGGGCGTGTAGTGCTTCATGGCGGATCCTTGAATAGAAGAATGTTTGCGATTTTCCACCGTCCGAGCGGCGCGCGGCTCAGTGACCACCCGCGCCCGCTGCGGCCTTTGCGCCAGCCTTGCTCGGCTTGGTGATCCAGATGAGCGGAATGATCACGATAAAGGTCACCGCCGACAGCAAGAACACATCGTTCACGCCGAGCATTGCCGCCTGCGCGCTTAATTGCGCTTCGAAAAGGTTCTGCGCTTTGAAGACATTCGCGTGCAGCGTCGTCTGAATCCCGGCAAGCGCATGCACATAGGCCGGGTTATTCACGCTGGTCAGCTCGGTGAGTCGTGCATGGTGCTGGATCGTCCGGTCGTTCCAGATGGTGCTCATGATCGAGGTGCCCGCCGCGCCGGCGAAGACGCGCGCGAAGCTGGACAGGCCGGCCGCAGCCGGGATCTTCTCCGGCGGCAAGCCCGACAGAATGATTGCAGTGAGCGGCGTGAAGAACAGCGCCATCGGGATACCCTGCAGCAACGTTGGCAGAACGAGCGCGTAGGGGTCGACGTCCGTCGTGTACCACGAGCGCATCAGGAACACGCCCCCAAAGCATAGGAAGGCGAGCGTCGCCAGTACCCGCGTGTCCGATTTCGGCATGATCTTGCCCATCACCGGCGCAAGAAATATGGCGAGGATACCGAGCGGTGCAATGATCAACCCCGCATCGACAGACGGGTAGCCCAGGCTTTCCTGAATCCATGTCGGCAGGATCACGAGGTTAGAAAAGTAGAGCGCGTACCCGATCGATATCGCCACGGTGCCGCCGAGGAAGTTGCGTCCCTTGAACAAACGCAGGTCGACGATCGGCTTGGCCTCGGTCAGCTCCCAGATCACGAAGAACAGGAACGTGATCAGCACGACGATAGCGAGCGCCCAGATAACCGGCGAATTGAACCAGTCGAGATCCTTGCCCTTGTCGAGCATGATCTGCAGCGCGCCCACCCAGACGATCAGCGAGAAAAGCCCCACCTTGTCGACCGGCAACTTACGCGACGGCGTTTCGCGCTTGCGGTAGAGCGCCCAGATCACTGCGGCGGCAAACAGGCCAACCGGCACATTGACGTAGAAGATCCACGACCAACTGTAGCTGTCGGTGATCCAGCCGCCGAGAGCGGGCCCAGCGACCGGCCCGACCGTTGCGGTCATCGCCCAAAGCGACAACGCACTCGCGCTCTTATGCTTCGGAAACGAGCTGAGCAGGAGCGCTTGCGAGAGCGGTATCATCGGCCCCGCCACTGCGCCTTGGATGATGCGGGCCACGAGCAGAGAGGGCAGATTCGGCGCGAGGCCGCACACCGCGGAAGCCACTACGAACAGCAAGATCGAAGTTACGAAGAGCCTCACCTGCCCGACCCGCTGTGTCAGCCAGCCGGTCAGCGGAATCGCCACCGCGTTGGCCGCGGCGAACAGCGTGATGACCCACGTGCCTTCATCCACCGACACACCCAGGTCGCCGGACATCGTCGGGATCGCGACGTTGGCGATCGACGAGTCCAGCACATTCATGAAGGTGGCGAGAGCCACAGCGAAGGCGCCCAGTGTGAACTGCCAGCCAGTCAATGGCGCTTGCGGGCTCGCGTTATTTGGCGGGTTCATGTTGCGTCCTTTAAGAGGCTTGATGATCAGTTGTAATCAAGCGTCGCCGTGTATCTGATATGTCAGATATTTGATTAAAAAAAATGGCTCGTTTATCGTGCGCGGTCGATAGTGTTTGGCGCATGCCGCGTGGCGCGCTGAGGAATGCGAGTGCTTTTTCGCAGGTAGTGCGCGTGGCCCCAAGCCCGACAGAAGCCACGGATGTTTGCGGTCCACGCGAGCACCGGCATGTCGGGCGCCCAAGCTGCGCGCGACGTGTGCGGTGCGAGCACTGAACCCAGCGAGCGGCACTATGCCCGTTGGGTTCAGTGCTTGATGGCTCTCTTCATGGTTTCGCTTGATGCGCCCAAAATTGACCGTTCCTGCCACGCCGCAAAGCTGATTCAGCGGTAGCGATCCGCAGGGCGGAGCGCTACCCGTCCATCCTTACGCAGCGGCGATCGCTTCGCGTGCGCCAGCGAGCGCTGCGCTAGCCACGTCCGGGCCCATGGCCAGGCCTTCAGCATAGATGAAGGTCACGTCGGTCATGCCGAGGAAACCGAGGAACATCTGCAGATACGGGGTGTGGGTGTCGTCGGCTGTGCCGACATACTGGCCGCCGCGAGCGGTCACGACGAAGACCTTCTTGCCCTTCACAAAACCTTCCGAACCATCCGCCGTGTACTGGAACGAGATGCCGGCGCGAGAGATAAAGTCGAAGTACGTCTTCAGTTGCGATGACACGCCAAAGTTGTACATCGGTGCGCCGAGCACAATGATGTCGGCCGCTTGCAGTTCGGCGATCAGCGCCTCGCTACGAGCAGAGATAGCAACTTGTTCCGGGGTCCGCTGGTCAGCTGGCGTGAAAAACGCGCCGAGGATCGAATCGTCGAGGTGGGGCAGCGGTTCAGCTTGCAGATTACGGACGACGACTTGCGCGCCCGGATTCGATTGTTGGAGCTTCTCGGTCAGCTCGTTGAGGAGCAGCGTCGATTGAGCGCCTTGCGAGCGGGCTGCCGAGTTGATTTGCAGGATCGTGGTCATGATATTTCCGATATTGGGTAGAAAAAATGGCTCATTTATTGAGCGCGGCCGATAGTGTTCGGCGCATGCCTCGTAGCGCGCCGTGGAATGCGATGCGTTTGTGCAGGTAGTGCGCGTGACCCCAAGCCCGACAGCAGCCGGAGCTATGACTACGCGAGCACCGGCGTGTCGGCGCCAAGCCGAGCGCGATCGTGTGGTGCGGAGAAATCGAGCACTGGACCCAGTGGCACGATGCCCGTTGGGTTCACGCCTCGATGGCTTTCGTAATAGTTTCGCTTGATGTGTTCGAAGTTGACCGTTTCTGCCACGCCGGGAAGCTGATAGATATCACGCGTATAGGCGGAGAGATTCGGATAGTCGACGATCCGGTGCAGGTTGCACTTGAAGTGGCCGAAATAAACAGCGTCGAAGCGGATCAATGTCGCGAACAAGCGGATGTCCGCCTCGGTGAACGTATTACCAACCAGGAAACGCTGGGTCGAGAGCCGCTCTTCCAGCCACGCCAGCGTTTCGAATAGCGGCGTAACGGCTTCCTCGTAGGCGCTTTGGGTTGTCGCGAAGCCGGTTTTATAGACGCCGATATTCAGCGTGCTGTACACCCGGCTGTTGATCTCGTCGATCTGCGGTCGAAGTGCTTCTGGATAGTAATCGCCAGGCGTAGCGCCGAGACCGTCGAACGCCGAGTTCAGCATGCGGATGATCTCCGACGATTCGTTATTGACGATCGTCTTATCCTGTTTGTCCCATAGCACGGGCACCGAGACCCGCCCGGTGTAGTCCGGATCGGCCGTGGTGTAGACCTGATGCAGCAAACTCGCGCCATTGACAGTGTCGGGCACGGTGCCAGGGCCATCGGCGAAGGTCCACCCACTATCGACCATCAGCCAGTGCACAACCGACACACTGACCATCTCCTCCAGACCCTTGAGCGCCCGCACAATCAGAGCACGCTGGGCCCACGGGCAGGCGAGGCTCACGTACAGATGGTATCGCCCCGCCTCAGCGCGGAAGCCGCCGCGCCCACTCGGACCAGGCGAGCCGCCGGCGGTCACCCAGTTGCGGAACGCAGGATCCTTACGGACGAATCGCCCCCCGCTTGACGTCGTGTCAAGCTCGCGGTCTTGCCATTTACCATTGACCAGGAGGCCCATATCGATGTTCCTTGTTGACGACGCTGCGCGCCTATACCGACTGCGGCGTGAGGGACACGGGGCCTGCTGAAGAGACATTCGTGTTCGTTGATGCATGATGGACCGACTCCATCCTATTGCCGTACGATATTCCCGATGTAAACGTTCGATGGAGTTGCACATGTTGTCGGAGGAAGAACTGGCACTGCTGGACGCGATTCGCGAAACGGGGAGCCTGTCGCGCGCGGCCGCGCAACTAGGCAAGGCGCCGTCGACCGTCTCGCATGCCGCGCGCCAGCTTGAGAGCCGCTTCGACGCGCTGTTGTTTGATCGTCGGCGCTACCGGTTGCAACTCACGCCCGCTGCGCTCTTGCTGGCCGAGGAGGCGGGGCGACTCATGCAGGACATGGCGCGCGTGACGCAGCGGGTTCGGCAGATTGCCAACGGGTGGGAGGATCGCCTGTGGATCGTGACCGACGAAATCATCGAGTTCGATCTGGTCATGCCGGTAATCCACACGTTCGACGCGTTGCAATCCGGGGTTAAGTTACGCCTGACGAATGAAGTGCTAAGCGGCACGTGGGAAGCCCTTCGCGATGGCAGGGCCGACCTGATTGTAGGCGCTACCAATGCGCCCCCTGCGATACCCGGTCTGCGCTGGTTCGAACTGGGTGCGATGGAATGGGTATTTGCGGTTTCACCGCGCCATCCGCTCGCGGCGATCAAAGGCCCGCTCAAGCGCGAAGACATTTCGGCACATCGTGGTGTCGTCGTTGCCGATTCGTCGAGAATGACAACCGGACGCGCCTACGGACTCGTTGGCGGCCAGGCGTCGCTTGCTGTACCGAACATGCGGGCGAAGATTCTGGCACAGCGCGACGGCCTTGGTGTCGGCTGGCTGCCAAAACTTCGGATTGCGTCACTCCTCAAGCGCGGCGATCTGCTTGAGAAAGGCACGGTCGATCCACGTGAACCCAACGTACTTTACGTCGCCTGGCGTGGCGATCACGAAGGGCGTGCCCTGCAATGGTGGCTGGAACAACTGCGTCAACCACGTCTCGTGCAACGGCTGGTGGAAGGGCTCGATCTGTTTGCGTAAAGCCGGGCCCGTCGCGGGATGCAACAACCCCCTCCTCGCAGTTGATTACGTAGAGGATCACATACAGCGCGGGGGCTGACGTGCCCGCGCGGCTGCTGCTAGAATGTGCGAACCATGCGACTCACAGCAAAATTTCCCTCCGGTTTGATCCTTCACGGTTGGCGTTGATCGTCACCGGCGCTTAGGCGCATCTGCTGTATTTACCCCCCTGTTTTCCCGCTAGATACGTGTGTCGCGGCCTTTCCCCGGGTGGAAATTGGCGCGTGCGCTTATGTAATCGCTCGCTTCTGCGGGCCTCTGGTTAGCACTGGGGGACAATGGGTGGTAAATCCAGCCTTCTGATGAT
>NZ_JBAUSA010000467.1:0-3258 GCF_049581465.1 Caballeronia sp.
GTCTCTCTTCGGTTGCGGGCCGTGACGCGGATCGGCGTCACGGCCTTCTTGATGGGCTGCCGGACGGTTACTGCACGAATGAGCCGATGGTGTAATACGGCGTCGTCGGGTTGCTCTCGTCGAGGTAGCCGAATACGCCGCCCGAGAAGATGAACTTGCCGGTCGGTGTTGCGCCGGTCGAGGCGCCCACCACCGTCGACGTCACCAGGCCCGCAATGGTCTGCGTGTAGTCGAGATTCAGCGCGCGCGACAACGCAACCTGCGACGGCTGGAACGGATCGATCAGCGTGGCCTGCGTGCCGGCAATGGCCGTCGTGCGATAGTCAAACGCGTTGTCGACACCGACGTACTCCCCGTTCACCGAGTTCAACGCGATAGCGGTTTGCGGCGAGAGCATGGAAATACCGGATTCGTCGTCGGCGAAGGGCGGAATGCCCGTGGTGATCGTGGCGTTTGCGGTGCCGGTGCGTATCAGGATGGGCACGTTCTGGCCGCCCAATTTCCCCACGATCATGTAGCCCTTGCCCAACGGGCCGAGGGCGAGCGTCGGCGTGCCCTGGCCGAGGAAATTGCTGGTCACGAATGCGCCGCTGCCATCGGGCGATTGCGTGAAGTTCGACCCGGCTTGCTGGCATTTGCCCGCGTTGACACCGCTGTTGTCGCATTCCTGCCACGTGCCGTCGGCATTGATCGTGATCTTCGAATCGACGACGATGGGCGCGTAGTTCTGCGACGGTATCTCGTGATAGCCGATCTGGTTATAGGTCCCCACCACATTGGCGAGATTCTTTTCCAGCGTCGAGAAGCCGATGAACGGGTAGTACGGGAACGTGCGATCGGGGACAACGCCCTGTCCGAGGACGCCGCCGAACTGAAGTTCCTTGCCGGGGATCGTGCCGCCCGCCACGCCTTCGCCCACGAAAATGCGCGCGGGACGGGCGGGATCGAGCGTTGCGCCGTTCAACTGGTACGCGCACTGGTTGAGTTTTTGTGTCGGCAGGCCGGTTTCCATCGTGAGCGTGCCGGTCTGCGACGTGCCAGCTCGCGTCGGCGAAACGGTGCCGGTCGTGGCGGGTATCGGCGATTCGACGAAGGTGACTTGCCACGTGAGTTTCGTCGTGTCGAGTTGGAGCTGGAGGAGTTCACCGCTGCCGCCGCCGCCCGTGAAGGTGGTTGTGTAATCGAGCGATGCCGGGCACAGCCGGACTACCGGCGCCTGGGGTGCGTCGCTGCCGCCGCCGCACGCGTACAGGAGCGGCGTCGCGCAGGCGATCGACGCAAGAGTCTTCCATTTCATGCTGGTGTCTCCATCCGGATTTGATTGATCGCGGCGACTGGTGTGGACAGGTCTCCGCGTTGGTTTTTTAGTTATTTGCTCAGCAACGCGCCGATGCCGAAGTACGGGCTCGCGGGGGTATTGGCGTTCGCGGACGTGCTCGTCAAGCCGCCGTTCACCGTGCTGCCCTGAATGAAAATCCCGTACAGGCCGCCCACCGCGATCAGTGCACCCTGGCCGCCGTTCTGGTCCTGCACGCCGATCAAGCCCGGCAATTGCTGCGCGTAGCTCATGCCGAAGCCGGTTTCGGATGCTTGCGTCGATGGATTGATGAACGAGCCGACCGGGCCTTGCAACAGCGTGGCCGTGTACTTGAAGTTGGAGTCCGCGCCGACATAGCCGCCATCGAACGCGCCCGATGTGAGCGCCGTGTTTGCGGCGAGCATGGAGAGACCGGATTCGTCATCGACTTGCGCAGCGTTCGTGTCCAGCGGTGTAAGCGGCGATGGCACGAAGACCTGGCCGGTGCGCACGACGATCGGCACGATCGCGCCGTTGATCTTGCCGAGCACCATGCTCGCGTTCGCCACGGCTGGATACGTGATGGTGCCGATGGGCGGCAGCGCGACTGATCGATTGCCCTGGACTTGCGGCGCGACCGCGCTGGTGAAGTACGAGCCACTCGCGTTGGCTGTCCAGGCGCCGCCTGTCGTCTGGCAGGTTGCATTCGATGCCGGCACGGGCACCGAGCAGTTGCCGGCTGCATCGAAGGATTCCTGCGCCTGGGTCGTCGTGGTCGAGTAGTTGTTCGATGGCACCGTGTGGTACAGCAGCGCGTTATAGGTGCCCTTCAAATCGGAGATGTTCGTGCTGACCGTCGAGAATCCGATGAACGGATAAAAGTCGAAATGGCGATTCGGTACGGGGAAAAGCGCCGGCAACTGAACCGGTGCGCCGACCACCGTTGCGCCGCTGTACTGCACGGTCGCGCCCGGAATGCCGCCGCCCGCGACACCCTGGCCGACGAAGATCGTGGGCGGATTGGCCTGGTTGAACGCGGCTGCGGTCGTGTAAATCGATCCATCCGATGCCACGCCACCACCCGGTGTCAGCACGAACGCGCAACGTGTCTGTTCGGCGGTCGGCAGCGCGCCCGCTGGCGGATGCACGACGGCACCGCTGATCGTGGTGCCTTTGCGAGTCGGAGTGACCGTGCCGGTGACGAGCGGGATCGGGGATTCGAGCCACTTCAGCGTGTACGTCATGTTCACGGCGTCGATGTTCAGGCTCACGATCTCGCCACTGCCCGCACCGCCCAGATAGGTGCTTGAGACAATGGCGGCGGTGGCCGGGCACAGCGGTGCGGCACCCGCGCCTACTGCCGGTGCGCCCTGCGGGCCGCAACTCGCGCCCGAACATTGCGGAGAGTTGATCGGCGCAGGCGTGTCGGCATTGCCGCCGCACGCGACCACGAGCGGCGCGATCGCAAGTGCGAGCGCGAATCCTTTTGAAATGGCATACGGCATACCGCTATCTCCCTTATCTGTTTTGCGCATGTAAGTTCGCCAACTTCTTCCTCTCTCCCGACGCTTCACGGTCAGTATTTCCGATTCAAACAGCGGTCCTGTAGCGGCGCCTTGCCTGGTAAGGCATGCACGGCATATTGAAACAAAAATGTGCAAAACCACTTCAACGTAGAAGATCTTTTTGGTTAAATCGTGAAACGGAGAAGAATAAATCGCGAAAGCGGCCAATCATCGGCGAACGAACGTTCGTGAACAAATTAGGAGATTCCCTATGATTTCTTATGTTTGATCTACTGATTGACGGGGGCTGAGACTTTGGGATAGACGCGCGAACGGACCGGGGGCAGGACGGGGCGTCGGTCGGGTAGGGCAAAGGGGGGGCGTCTAAGCAACACGCGCATGCGTAGGGCGCAGGCGAAAAAATACCGGTTCGCGCGGTAGCTGCGAACCGGTTTT
>NZ_JBAUSA010000468.1:0-5317 GCF_049581465.1 Caballeronia sp.
GATTTCTTCATGATCACGTCCTTTTATGGTTAAAGGTAAGCAACAGCGCAAAGTACCGGTAATGTGTGCTCCAACACCGACCCGGGCCGTTGTGGAGACTCACATTATGTATGTCCTGTGAGACTTCCTACGGCTTGGGCGGAAATTATATGCACTTTCGTATCAACCGTCGATCAAACCGGGGCCAATACGTTGGTTTTCTCATACATTTATTCAAGGAACGATGTCAATCCACGACCCACGGACCAGCGAGACTAACCAACACTAGGCGCTAGCGTCCACTTGTATCCAGCCCGCACAATACCACTCGTGCAGCAGTGCTGTCATGGACGTTTCGTCCGAGAGTGTTACAAAGCGTTTCGCTTCCAGATATCGTTTGTCCGCTAGTTCGGTCAGCCATTTTCTGGCTTTTGTCGGCATTAGAATCTGTTCGCCATTCATAAAATAAAAACGCTTGTCATACAGCAGGACGGTCTTTCTGTCGAGCTTTACGCCAATCTGCTTCGCCCGCTCGATAAAACCGCTTTCATCGAGTGGCCGGCGCGGGGGGGCGAATACGACATTCGATTTGGGTTCGCTTAGGTAAGTACCTAGAAATGACGAAACATCCTTTTCATTCCATTGTACGTTCGCAAGGATCGAGCCAACCCGTTCGACCAGCATGGGCGGTAACTGCGCGGGGTGGCTGACCGGCGGCTGCGCGGGGTCGCGATACCGCGCGGCGCCCTTCGACCCGGGCTCACTGCCGTCGTCCATGCGCTCGGCCAGGTGGTACAGGAACTGGCTCGAAAGCTCGCTTTCCGACGGCGCGCGAAAGCCGATCGAACAGGTCATGCATTCACCTTCCGCCACGCCCTCATGCGCTATGTGGGGCGGCAAATACAGCATGTCGCCGGGTTCCAGTAACCATTCCTCGTCGGCTTCGAAGTGCTGTAAAACTTTCAACGGCAGTCCCTCTTTTAGCGTGAGATCGCGCTGCGCGCCGATCCGCCAGCGTCGCTTGCCATGCACCTGCAGAAGGAAGACATCGTAGGAATCGAAGTGCGCGCCCACGCCGCCGCCGTCGGTGGCGTAGGAAATCATGAGGTCGTCGACGCGTGCATCTGGCAGGAAACGGAACCGGTTGAGCAATGCGCGGGCGCGATCGTCGTGCAGGTTCACGCCTTGCACGAGCAAGGTCCAGTCGCGCTTTTTCACCGATGGCAATTCGTCCGGCGCAAACGGCCCATGCTCCATCGCCCAGCTTTTGCGAAAATGCGTGATAAGACGCGATTCGACGTCTTCATCATCGGCGAGTTCGAACAGTTCGTCGCGCGACACGGGCGCCGTTAAATCGGGAATTGCCTGGCGAATCAGCAACGGCTTTTTCTGCCAGTACCGGCGCATGAACTGCGTCGGCGTGAGGTTGCCGAGGAGCGTGGCGGGTTCATCGGGAAGCGGCGCGGCGAGCGGGCCTGCGTGATGGTGAGAGGGCCGCGTTGGCATCGTATAATTCAGGCTTGTATTGTGGAGAATTCAATGAAAATCGCAAAAGACACCGTCGTATCAGTTGCCTACAAGCTCTCGGACGCTCATGGCAATCTGATCGAGGAAAGCGACGAGCCGATGGTCTATCTGCACGGCGGCTATGATGGCACGTTCCCCAAGATCGAGGAAGCGCTCGACGGCCAGGAAGCCGGCTACCAGATCCAGTTGCAACTCGAACCGCAGGACGCGTTCGGGGAGTACGACCCGGATCTCGTGAAGGTTGAAACACGCGGCCGTTTCCCGGAGCCGCTCGAAGTCGGGATGCAGTTCGAAGGCACGCCCGAGGACGGTGAAGATGAGCTCGATTCGCTGATCTATACCGTCACCGACGTAGCGGAGGACAAGGTCGTGCTCGACGGCAATCATCCGCTCGCGGGCATGGCGCTACGCTTTGCGTTGAACGTGAAGGAAGTACGCGAAGCGACCGAGGACGAAAAGGAACACCAGCACGCGCATGGTGCAGAGGGCATCGAAATCCTCGACGGGGACGACGACGATGAAGACCTCGAGCGGCACCTGGGACCTACGCTGCACTAAGGGGCGGTTTGCGGCGGTTCTGCTTTTGGCGGCCGCAGCGCGAGCAGAACAAAGCCGCCGCGGCATTGCTACTGCGTTGCGGGGGCGCTCGCGGCGCCTTTGCTGTCCGTTGGCTGCGATGGCAACAACGGTGGCAAATCAGCCGGTTTATTCAACAGCGGTGGCATGGGGACGATCGAGGGCGTGCTCGGCGGCGTCGCGTCCGATGCGGGTTGCTCACTGCCCGAGGGTACTGACGGCGGCTGTACCGGTTGCATCTCCTGGAAAAACGAAGAGGGTCCGGGTGCGCCGTCTTCGACATTCGACGCAGGCGTTGCGGGCAGGGCGGGCGTGGCGGGCGTAGAAGAAGCGCTGGAGGTAGCGGCCGTAGAAGTAGGAGCGCCCTGGGCAGTTGTCGCCGGCTTGATGATCACGTCGCGCACGCGAACGTGGAATGGCGCGCGCCACTCGAAGTCCGCCGTGACCTCAAGCCATTGCGACTGCGGTTTCTTCAAGTTCATTTCGATACGCGTCAGGTTTGTCACCACGACGCCTTTATCGTTACGCAAGGGCTGGTCGATGCGAAAGCCGTTGGCTAACTGCGCGTTCGAATCGTGAATCACGATCAGCGGTCCATGAAACGCTTCGGCAACCCTGACGAGGGCCCGCTTGAGTTCGAGGAAGCCATCGCGCTTCTCCTCACTGCGAGAAAACCGTAGCCACGCAAAGCGATCGCGTCGCTCGTAGTGCATGAAGTCGGGATCGCCTTGCAGCACCACCACGATCGCACGCATCTCCGAACGTCGTGCGGATTCCGCCGCGTGTTCCAGCCAGAATGTGTTGGCAACCGACCGGTCCTCGAACTCGCCGTTGCGCCCGCCCGCGCTTAGAAAATGGTTGTTCGGCGCGGGTGTGTTCAGTCCTACAAACTCGATGCCGCCGGCCTGCCATCGAACGTTTTCGTGGAAGGGACGAAAGCGAGCGACGTCGCTTTCGCGGATGACGGGCATCGCGGCCTGTCCGAGTGCCGTCGAGTCACCGAAAAACGTTTGCCGGATGAAATCGAGCCGTTCGACCGGGTCGTAGTTTCCCGCTCGAGATAACCCGCAAGTCGCCCAGTCATTGCCGCCGGGCAGCAGGACAACCGGTTTGCGCGAGGTATCGAAGAGGCGCCGGCGTGCTTCGTAGAACGTATCGTTACACGGCTGCGTTTCGCTCTTCAGATTGCCGTCGTAGATCACAAGCGATAGGTCACGCTCCCGGCCCAGCGCATCGATCATTTGCCGGAGCGGGGTGTCATCGGCGGATTTGTCGACGACGTCCGACGCAATGGCGAACGTCAGCGGGGCGGGGTGCACTGGGGTAGGAGCCGCCGCTTGTGCGCACGCTGCGACTACGCCGAAGCAGCCCGCGACAACAACGCGCACGCACGCCGCGTGTTTCACGCGCGGCGCATTGGCGAAGGAATTGATCTTAATGCGATCCATCCGGTGCATGCGACGCCAGCTCATGCAACTCGTAGAGCAGGTCGAGCGCATCACGAGGGCGCAACTCGTTTGGATCAAGTGCGCGTAGCTTGTCGAGCGCGGGATGCGACGCAGATTCGATGGCTTCATCATCCTGGCCGCCGATGTCGCCAACACCGACCGCCGGCGGTGCGAACAGATCGAATTGAGGCGACGGCTGGCCGATCGACTGCTGTTCAAGATGCGCGAGATGCTTGCGCGCAGCCTTGATGACGGCAGGCGGAACGCCCGCGAGTTGCGCGACCTGCAAGCCGTAGCTCTGGTTGGCCGGACCTTCGTTCACGGCGTGCAAAAATACGATGCCGTGGTCGTGCTCCACCGCCGACAGATGCACGTTCGCAGCCTGCGCGAATTCGGCCGGCAACTGCGTCAGTTCAAAGTAATGCGTGGCAAAAAGCGTGTAGCACGCGTTATGGGACAGCAGGTGCCGCGCGATGGCCCAGGCGAGCGCGAGGCCATCGAACGTGGACGTACCGCGGCCGATTTCATCCATCAGCACGAGACTCGATGGCGTTGCATCGTTAAGGATGGCTGCGGCTTCGGTCATCTCGACCATGAACGTGGAACGTCCCCCCGCCAGGTCGTCGGCGGCGCCAATGCGCGTAAAAATCCGGTCGATCGGACCGAATCGCGCGCGCCTGGCAGGTACGTAGCTCCCTACATACGCGAGCAGAGCGATCAACGCAGTCTGGCGCATGAAGGTGGACTTGCCGCCCATGTTCGGCCCGGTGATGAGCAGCAGCTTGCGCTCGGCGCTCAGGCTGCAATCATTGGCGATGAACTGCTCGACCTGCGCCTGAACGACGGGATGCCGTCCCTGCTCGATGTCGATGACCGCTTCGCCCGCGAATTCCGGGGCGACCCAGTCGAGCGCGAGCGCGCGTTCCGCGAACGCCGCGAGAAGATCGAGTTCCGCGAGCGCGGCGGCCACACGCTGGCAATCGGCGATGTACGGCAAAAGTGTTTGCAAAAGCGCGTCATAAAGCACGCGTTCGCGTGCAAGCGCGCGTTCCTGCGCGGACAGCGCCTTGTCCTCGAACGTCTTCAACTCGGGCGTGATATAGCGCTCGGCATTCTTCAGGGTCTGGCGGCGCCGGTAGTCGTCGGGCACTTTATCCGTCTGGCCGCGCGTGACCTCGATATAAAAACCGTGCACCTTGTTGTACTCGACCCGCAGATTTGCAATACCCGTTCGCGTGCGTTCGCGCGCTTCCAGGTCAATCAGGAACTGGTCGCAGTTTTCCGAGATGTCGCGAAGTTCGTCGAGATCGGCATCGTAACCCCGCGCCATCACGCCGCCATCGCGGATCAGCGCAGCCGGTTCCGGCGCGATTGCGTGGACCAGTAACGCGAGACATTCGGGCGGTGGTTCGAGCGCGATGTCAATGCGTTCCAGCGATGGAGCGTTCGCTTTCACCGAGCCAAGGCGAGCGCGCAACTGGGGCAACGCGGCGAAGGTATCGCGCAGGCTTGCGAGATCGCGTGGACGAGCGGAGAGCAGTGCGAGACGTCCTGTAATTCGTTCGATATCCGAAATCTGCCGCAAGGCCGCACGCAGGTCTTCGAGGCTGGCGTTGGCGGGCGCGTCCAGTAGCGCGCCGATCGCGTTCTGCCGACCTTGCGCCACCGACGAATCGCGTGGGGGGTGATGCAGCCAGTGGCGCAACAAGCGGCTGCCCATGGTCGTGCAGCACGTATCGAGCAACGAGCACAAGGTGGGCGATTCGGTGCCGCGCAACGTTTCAGTC
>NZ_JBAUSA010000469.1:0-7936 GCF_049581465.1 Caballeronia sp.
GAAGGCGGTGGCGGGGCGGAGCCCATGGCAGCCGGATCAACGCCAGTGTTGCTCTTGGCCCACGAATAACATGCTCCGTCGTCCTGCTGCTGTTGTTGCTGGCTTTGTCCCTTGGCGGGATAGGCGATGGGTTTTCCCTGCGCCGCAACGTCAAATGATATGGAGCCGGTTAAAGCGGCAAAAACGCAGCATTTCGCTAATTTATTCATGGCAACTCCTTGCTTGAGCCCGCGCTAACGCAGGTCGCTGGCCGCCTGAAAGTGATGTTATAACCGGCACCGGTCATGTCAGTTCCGTCGGATTTCGCGCTGGACGATGTGTGTCCAGCAGCGGCAGGTTCGCTTTCATCATTGCGTTCCCGTCATACCGCGCGCAATCGGACCAAGGTCGTATTTGCCGCCTGTCGCGGTGTTCAACCCGGACAAAACGTGGCAGCACGGGAAGGGTGCGTTACGAATTGGTGACCTAGGACCAAGGTCGTATTGTCTCGTGCCATGAGTACAACCACTGTAGAAGGTGAGAGACCGGTTTGAGAGACGGGTAACCTCCTCAATGAAGGTCGGCGGCTACGATTCATTTACCACCGCGCCCGCTCACTCACCGGTGTCGACGGACGAACCGCAGACGAGGGCTCCCATGGCATGGCTAGCTGCAACGCTACGACAATATCCCGAGATTGCACTATTCCTGTCACTCGCGATCGGCTATTGGGTCGGTGGAAAGAGCTACAAGGGCTTCAGTCTGGGGGCAGTCACGGCGACGCTGTTGGCTGCCATTGCAGTAGGCCAGCTTCACATCACCATATCGCCCAACGTCAAGTCGGTGTTCTTCCTGATGTTCCTGTTTGCCGTGGGCTATGGGGTCGGCCCGCAGTTTGTGCGCGGCATCGCCAAAGATGGCTTGCCGCAGGCACTATTTTCTGTGGTGCAATGTCTGCTGTCTCTAGGCTCGGCGATTCTCGCGGCCAAAATGGCCGGCTATGACATTGGTTCGGCGGCCGGACTGTTCGCTGGCTCACAGACCATCTCCGCATCGATGGGGCTTGCGACGGACGCCATCAATCGGCTGGCATTGCCGCCAGATCAGACCAAAGTGCTGCTGGATGCGATGCCGACCGCCTACGCCATATCGTACATTTTCGGCACGATCGGCTCCGCTTTGATTCTCGCCACTCTCGGGCCGAAGCTGCTGCGCATCGACCTGGTCGCGGCATGCAAGGAATACGAGGCGACTCTCGGTGGAACAAAGGAAATGGGTGGTGAAGGCCAGGCCTGGCACCGGTACGAACTGCGCGCCTATCGGGTCATGCCCGACGCGCCGGTATGCGGCATGACTGTAAGTCAGGCTGAAGCGCTCCAGCCCGAAGGAACACGATTGTTTATCGAGCGGGTCAGGCGCGGCGCCACGATTCAGGAGGCAACGCTCGATCTGGTGCTGCAGGCCGACGATGTGGTGGCGATTGCAGGCCCCCGGGACCAGCTGGTCTCCGTGCTCGGAGGAGGCGGCACGAGTAACCATGACACTGGCGATCTGCCGGTCGGGGTTCGCAAGGTGAGGGCGGCGGAAGTAGACGATCCCGAGCTGCTGGCAGTCCCAGCGGAAGGCGTGGATGTTTACGTGACGAGCAAGGCGGTGGACGGCAAGACATTGCACGAGCTTGCAGTTTTGCCGCTTGCGCGCGGCGTCTATCTCCGAAAAATCAAGCGGGGACCGACGGAAACGCAAATTCCAGTGCTGCCCAGTACAAAGCTGCATCGCGGCGACACGATAACGATCGTCGGGCGGACGCAGGACACGGGCGCTGCCGCAAAAGAGCTAGGCGTACTGGACCGGCCAACCAACATGACGGACGTCGCCTTCGTCGCTCTGGCGATTACCGCCGGCGCGTTGGTGGGTGCGATCGTCATCAATGTTGCGGGCATTCCGATCACACTGTCGACCGCCGGCGGCGCACTGGTCGCCGGTCTGGTGTTCGGCTGGCTTCGGGCAATCCACCCAACTTTCGGCCGCATCCCGGAACCCACCGTTTGGTTCATGAACTCGGTCGGTCTTAATGTGTTCATTGCCGTAGTCGGCCTTACCGCGGGACCGGGATTCGTCGCAGGGCTGCAGACCCTCGGCGTCGGTCTGTTCCTGTGGGGCATTGTCGCCACCACTCTTCCTCTGATCCTCGGCATGTTGATCGCGCGCTTTGTGTTCCATTTCCATCCGGCCATCCTGCTCGGTGTGTGTGCCGGCGCAAGAACGACAACTGCGGCATTGGGGATGATCTGTGACGCGGCGAAAAGCCAGATCCCGGGACTCGGATACACCGTGACCTATGCGGTCGGCAACACGCTCCTGACTATATGGGGAATGGTGATTGTGATGATTCTGTCCTAGCCCGGCGCGTCGTTACGGGCGACGCCTACCCGGGAAACTTCATACTGGAGAGAGCAAATGGCCAAGCGGGACAAACCAGGATCAGAGGAGGCCGCGAAGCTCGCGGCACTTAGTCCGTTCGAATTGAAAGACGAATTGATCAAGGCAGCGGGTGGCGGCGCAGTGGAGCGCGCCGCGAACCTTTCGATGCTCAACGCGGGGCGCGGCAATCCCAACTTTCTCGCGACCGTTGCGCGCCACGGTTTCTGGCAACTCGGTCTGTTTGCGATGCGTGAAGCGGAGCGATCATTTGCCTACATGCCGGAAGGCATCGGGGGGTTTCCGCAGCGCGACGGACTCATCGATCGGTTCGAATTGTTTCTGCGCGGGAACAAGGGCGTGCCGGGCATCGACTTCCTGGCTGGCGCCATATCCTATGTCCGCGATCAGCTCGGACTGCCCGCCGGCGACTTCCTGTATGAGATGTGCGAAGGCATTCTGGCGTCGAACTATCCGGTACCCGACCGGATGCTGAAGCTGTCGGAGGTCATCGTCGGCCAGTACCTGCGCCGCGAGATGATCGGCGACCATCCGTTCATTGGTGAATTCGATATCTTCGCGGTCGAAGGCGGTACTGCCGCGATGACCTACATCTTCAATACGATGCGCGAAAATCACCTGATCAAGGCGGGTGACACGATTGCCCTCGGCATGCCGATCTTCACCCCGTATATCGAGATTCCGCGCCTGAACGACTATCAGCTAACTGTCGTCGATGTGAATGCCGACGTGGAGAAAAACTGGCAGTACTCGAAAACCGAACTCGACAAGCTACGCGATCCGGCCGTGAAGGCGTTCTTCCTGGTCAATCCAAGCAATCCGCCGTCCGTGCGAATCAGCGACGAGAGTCTCGAATACATTGCCGAAATCGTGAAACAGCGGCCTGATCTGATTCTGCTGACCGATGACGTGTACGGCACGTTCGCCGACGGCTTTGTGTCGCTGTTCGCGCTTGCGCCGAAGAACACCATTTTGGTGTACTCGTAATCGAAATACTTTGGCGCAACGGGCTGGCGGCTCGGCACGATCGCCACGCACCGCGATAACGTCCTCGACAAGCTGATCGCCGATCTGCCGAAAGACGCGAAGAAGCAACTGCACCATCGTTATGAATCGATCACGACCGAACCGGACAAGCTGAAGTTCATCGACCGCCTCGTTGCAGACAGTCGCACGGTCGCATTGAATCATACGGCGGGCCTATCGACGCCGCAGCAGGTGCAGATGGTGCTGTTTTCGCTGTATGCGCTGATGGACACGCCCGACGCATACAAGAACGCCCTGAAACGCCTGATTCGCAGCCGCAAGCGTGCACTATATGAAGGAATCGGTATTACGTTCGACGACGACGACAGCAATCAGGTGGACTACTACACGATCCTCGACATGGAGTTTCTTGGCGAACGCGCCTACGGACGCGATTTTGTCGAGTGGCTCATGAAGAATACAGAACCATCCGAAATGCTCTTCAGACTGGCCCGTGAAGCGCGCGTGGTCCTGCTTCCGGGGCGCGGATTCGGCACGCCGCATCCGTCCGGTCGAGTGTCGCTCGCCAACCTGAACGAATCCGATTATCGAAAGATTGGACACGCCATTCGCGCGCTGCTTGCCGACTATGTCGAGCGCTACAACGCCTCGACCGGGAATAGCCTCGACAAAGACAAGGTCCTGTAGCGGTCGGACCCTGGACAGTCTGCAGATCCTGTTGGCCGCCGCAGGGTTCGCAAGGAACCTCTCCTTCCATTGAGGATTGCAAAATGAGCACGTCTATAGAAAAGATAACCCCGTACGACGAATTCAACTTCCCCATCCCAGAGGACGAATTCCCCAAAGACGGCATGTCCGCCCGCGCAGCGGCTGGAATTGTGATCAGCTCCGAGTGGACCGACGCGAACCCGATGCTGAACATGTCGTCTTTCGTTACCACGTGGGCTGAACCGGAGGCTGCAGAGACGGCCAAACGTAACATCTTCAAGAATTACATCGACCACGACATGTATCCGCAGGTGTTCGCCATGGAAACGCGAATGGTCAAGTGGCTGCATCAGCTATGGAACGGCCCTAAAGACGCGGAGCCCTACGGCACCGCGACGGTAGGCTCGTCCGAGGCCTGCATGCTGGCGGGCCTCGCACACAAGTGGAACTGGCGGAAGCAAAGGGAAGCGGAGGGCAAGGATGTGAGCCGGCCCAATATGGTAACGGGCGGAAACGTACAAATCGTGTGGAAAAAGTTTCTTCGCTACTTTGACGTCGAACCGCGCATTGTGCCGTTGAGTCCTGGCAACTACCGGTTGACGGCGGAAAGTCTCGACAAGTACGTCGACGAAAACACTATCGCCGTCGTCGCCATTGCAGGACAGACATTCACTGGCGAGGATGACGATATTCAGGGCATTCATGACTGGCTCGACGACTATGAGAAACGGACCGGCATTTCGATTCCGATGCACATCGACGGAGCATCCGGAGGATTCGTCAATCCGTTCCTCTACCCCGACTACAAATGGGACTTCCGCCTGCCGCGTGTGCAGTCCATCAATGCGTCGGGGCATAAATACGGCCTTGTACCTCCCGGCCTTGGCTGGATCATTTTTCGTGAACGCAAGGTGTTCAACGAGGACCTTGTTTTCTATGTGAATTATCTGGGCGGCGAAATGCCGACCGCGACATTGAACTTCAGTCGTAACGCCTTTCAGGTGGCCGTGCAGTACTACATGTTCATCCGGCATGGCTTCGAAGGCTACAGGAGGATCATGCAGCATACGTTGGACAATGCAATTGCGTTGCGCGGAATTCTTGTCGACAGCGGGTACTTCACCGTCATGAACGAATCGCAGCGGATCCCCGTGGTGGCGGTCACGCTCGACAGCAAGATCAAGAATTTCAATGAATTCGATGTATCGAACAAGGTGCGCGAGAAAGGCTGGGTGCTCTCGGCATACACGATGCCGCCCAATGCTGAAGCGGTCACGAGCCTGCGGGTCGTGGTAAGGCCGCACATCAATCACACTGTGGCGAAACTGCTTGCCGGCGACATCGTCGATGCCTGCAAATTCCTCGAGAAACGTGGCGGCAACGCCGCGCCGCCGACGTTGCACGCGCATGCGTCGGCAACGACGACGCCGGCCAAATGCTGAGGATGGCAAATGAGTCTGTCGGGAGAATTCGTCATGGCTCGCGCAGAAAGCAGGATCGTTCTGGCGGCAATCGCTGTCTTCGTTGCGCTGGGAGGCATGGCGGCATCGATCCAGGGATTGCTGTACGAGCGCGCGCATTTGATTCATATCGGGGCGTTCGCGATGGTAATCGGCATTGCCTGCTTCGTGTGGATGCTCCGTCCGGGCAACGGAGCTGGCAAATAGGCGGAGAATTTTCGAAGGGATCAGAAGCAATGGGATGGATGAAGTGCCCCTTCTACTCTAAGACCAAAGTCCAATTTCCCCGCGGCTGTCGCGGTGAGATCCTGCAACAGGACGAATACTGGGTGTGGTCGGCAAGGTGACGGCGTGAAGTGTTCCAAAGCATCGGAAGCACGTGGTATCGGGTGGTGCGGTTCATCGTATCGCGCACGGTTACCTGGACGCCGGCTCGAACGTGATCGAAGGATGTAGCGGCCAGACTTACCCACCGGGGACTGGCCTCGGAACCTTAATGGAGGTCGATCGTGAACAGACGGAACTTTGTGATAACAGCAGCAACTGTCAGCGCCTCGGGGGGGCTGGCACTCGCGGGCTGCACCATGACGCCAAACAGCGGCAAGAGCCCGGAAACCGATGCCTCGAAGCGCCAGGCGCTCGACGCAAGTGTTGATGGCACGTTGAGCCGGCTCTTCGCGACAGTCACGGGTTCGCGCGAGCTCGGATCGAAGGCCCAAGGCATTCTGGTGTTTCCGGACGTGAAGAAGGCGGCCTTCATTGCCGGGGCTGCGTACGGCGAAGGCGCATTGCGTGTGCGTGGCACGACGGCCGGCTACTACAGCACGGCGGCTGCTTCATTTGGATTTCAGGCCGGAGCGCAGTCGACGGCAATCATTTACATGTTCATGACGCAAGAGGCGCTCGATTCGTTCCGCAACGCGGCTGGCTGGTCGGTTGGCAGTGACGTCGCGGTGTCGGTCCTGAAAGTCGGCGCGAACGGTACGATCGATACGACAACAGCCTCCTCGCAGGTCGTGGCTCTTGTGCTGACCAATACCGGCCTGATGGCGGATGCTTCGGTCAACGGCGCCAAGATAACACGGCTCAATTTGTGAACTTGAAGTGCGGCTTGAAGTGCGGCTTACCCCCGGTTCGCCAGATTGCCTCACCGGCAATGGCGGCGGTGGGGCAAGCGGTGCGTCAAGTGCACGTATATGGCGGCGATGGCGACGCGCACGGATAGTGACTGTGGCGCGGACACCCGGGTCCTGCTCATCGTCCCATCATCGCCCCATACGACGGTCGTAGCTGAACGAAATGCGCTAAATCAAGGTCGGGTCGCGTGTATCACGGGCGCGAACCGCCGCACGCAGCGGTAAGCAGCGGTAAGCAGAACACGCATCAAGGCCAGAAGACGCATCAAGGCGACACCTTCACCCACCCGGGGCCGGGGTCGAATGACTGCGTCGCCTCCGCCTTCGCCGCACCGTCGGGGCCAAGATCACGCTCGTAGACCTGCCCGGCGTGACTGACCATGAAGCTCTTGATGCCGGTATCCCCGTATTGAACGGGCCATGCAATGACGGCGAAGCCGCCAAAGAGCTTCCCGTCTGCGACATAGTCATATGCCCCGCCAGGGGCGTGAGGACCTTGCGAGGTGAGCAGCCTGTAGTGGTAGCCGTAATAGCCCGCCTGCTCGGTGTGGCGCTTGCCCGCCGTCAGGAAGGCGGCCCCAAGCGGGCTTGTCTTGCCATCGGGGCCAGTCGGCCAGTACAGGCCATCTTGCTTGCCGGGCGAACTCGCTAGCTTCTTCGCATAGGCGAGGACGCCACTGCCGTCGTGGTCCGTCTGAGCGTATTCGCGTTGCGCATCGTACACCGCAAGCATCGTCTGGATGACGGCAAGCTCGTTGCGTCCGATGCGGCGCAAGCGCATTTCCTCGACTCCGGCGAGGGTGTCGAAATGCCAGCCCTTAGCCGATTTCACGAGGGGGATGGGGAGCGTCCAGCCTTCGTTGCCCACCGCGATTGCGGCATGTTTGTCGTCCGTCGCCTGGATCGTGTGTGACGTGTCCCAGACCTTCAGGAAGCGGCTCCGGATTTCCGAGCCGACTGGAGGAATGAGGTCCCGAAAGTCGGCGCCCAGCAAAGACCTTAAGGCTGCTTCGTCGCTACTGGCGACAGCATCGCCAAACGTGTTCATCGCGTCTTCCGGCGACTTGAAGTCCCTCTGCGCGTATGCAGCAGACGGCGCCCCGAGGCAGAGTGCCAGCGCAAGCGCGACGGAAGTGCCGATCGCAGCGATCCGAACCGTGAGAATGTGTAGTGGTGACGTCATGCCCGTGTCTCCTTAGCGCCTGCCGCCGCGTCCGCCACCGC
>NZ_JBAUSA010000470.1:0-2784 GCF_049581465.1 Caballeronia sp.
CACTGAAACACCACCGTACGTAAGAAGCGCACACACTACGACGATCACCAGGTTTGCGCGTGAGCGACCGATATACCGAATTGCCGCGGCGACAATCGCGGCGGCGAAGCCCGACATCTCGATCATCTTGCCGAACAACGCGCCGAGCAGGAATACCGGAAAGTAGAGTTTTACGAACCCCACCATCTTTTCCATGAAAATGCCTGAGAACACCGGGGCAACGGCTGCAGGCTCCGTCAGCAGCACGGCCCCCAGTGCGGCGATCGGCGCGAACAGAATGACGCTGTAGCCACGGTAAGCGGCCACCATGAGAAACACCAACGCAGCAAGAACGATAAGCAGGGTCATACAAAGTTGCACTCCTAAATATTGTTATAGATTTAAGCCCTAAGACTTTTTTTTCCTTCGGGCAGCGTGCTTTTAAAGAATGGAGCACATATCAATCGATAGCCGTCTGAGAGGCCAGAAATATGTGAATCCCGATTTACGTGAAAACGGCCAAAGTAGTACCACACGCGGCCAGAACGCATGCGTCCGACTTATAACGGTGATCTGGCGCTGCACGACGGTGAGCGACGTTACGAAAAAAAGCGCCGAATATGCTCATCATGCGCGATGAGGTCTCCATCGCGACTGTGGTTCCTGAGGTCCGCTGAATCCGTCGAATCAGCGTTCGCTTCGACTATGCGCCGCGGCGTTTACCGCTGGCCAATAGCAGCATTTCGCGTACTTGAGGAACTCCAGCTTGCGTTTTTCCTGGAAGCCTATAACTCCTTGACGGTATTCCGAGCCTTCCTGAGAAAGGCTCTGCGCGCGACTACGCAGAACATGCGAAAAGTACAATTGCCCCGTTACGAGATTGAAAAGCCTGCATCGACTGGGAAAATCTGTCCAGTCGTCGTTCTTGACTCGTCGGAAGCCAGGAAGAGTGCCGTCATTGCGACGTCGTTCGGTTCTATTAAACCCAGCAACTGTCGCTCGCTGGTTTTTTTTATTATGTCAGGCTGCGTTTCGATGAGACCGAGGACACGATTCGTCTTCGTTACTGCTGGCGCGAGCGCATTGACGCGGATCCGATGCGCTGCATATTCGACGGCCATCGAGCGCGTGATCGAGGAAATCCCGCCTTTAGCTGCCGTATAGGCATCTTTGCCGTGCGTACCGACGAGCGCAAAGACGGAGCTGCTGTTAATGACCGAACCGCCTCCGCTTCTCATCATTGCGGCGATGCCATACTTGCAGGTAACCCAGGTCCCAAACAGATCTAGCCTTATCGCGCGCCAGAACTCGTCGGCTGGGCAGTCCGTCACCCGCGCATCGATTGCGCTCGATCCGCCTGCGTTGTTATAGAGCACGTCGATGCGGCCGGCGAAGCTGATTGCCCCGTCGATCGATTCGCGTACGTTGTCTTCGCTGGTGACATCCGTACGAATAAATTTCGCTTTGCCCCCGCTAGCATTGATCGCCTCAGCGACAGCCTCGCCGGCATCGATGTTGAATTCCGCGATGACAATAGTGGCGCCTTCGCGAGCAAATAGCTCAGCGGCCGTACGGCCAATGCCCGCGCCAGCGCCCGTGATGTATGCGACTTTTCCCGCCAGTCGGCGGTTCATCTCGCTCATGGTGCGTCTCCGATAATTTCGTTTTGTGATTCAACATTAATATCAGCGCCACGGGACCTTGCGAAGCTGAATGACTTCGTCGGCCCGCTCCGTCGCAATTCGTGCGGTATGTGGCCGCCGAATTTACAAAAATACAGTTACAACGAGATGCGGCTGGTTTAATTTGCGCCCGATAAGCAAATCACACGCGCATCTGCATTGCGCAGTCGCAGAGGTACAATTTGCTGATAAGCGGCTGACCCGTACCACTCGTCCGCTTTTTCCGGGCTCTCAAATTCGAGTACGACAATTGTCCCTATATTGGTGTCACCTTCCACCACTTTTTGGGCGCCGCCACGGATCAAAAAAACGCCTCCGTAAGCGTCCAGCGTCGCTTGTACCTTGCGACTGTATTCGTCCCACTCGGCACCAGGCGTGCGGAGTGTTACCTCAGCGAAGATATAACCTTTAGTCATTTTGCGAAAATGCCTATGATTTAATGTGATTGTGAAACGCAGGCCGCTTAATCTCTCGACTTACCGACAGCGCCGAGCATCTATTAAATTTTCCTGTGCTTACGATCGACGAATCGTGTGCCACTTATATTTTTGCTGGTTTGCAAGACGACGATCCAGCCGGAAAATATCACTTGGGCATGACGACATCTTCAGGGGGATCGCAAGCTACCGTCCCCATCTTCGCTGGCACGGAGATTTCGAGGAATTGAAAATCTTCCGATATCGCGATCTCATTGTGCTTGAGTCCGCCGGGAATATGGAGCGACTCTCCGGCCCCTACGCGGATGAGGCGGCCGCCTTCAAATACAAGATCTACCCAGCCGCGAAGGGTATAAATAAACTGCGATTCGCAAAGATGATAATGCCAGCCAGTCTCCTGCATTTCGCCTATTGCCACAGTTACTTGAGCTCGCATCCGACCGTTCGTTGCGTCGGAGACCCCGAGGTCCCGATATTTGAAAAAGGTTCGGCGACCTGGTACGAGCGGTGCCGTTTCTGCGGTGGCATACGCCAGTTTCGCTAAAAGATCACCGGCGGCATCGGCCGCCTTCGAAGAATCAAATTTTTCGCTGTCAGAAAGCATGATGTGCTCCGAAATTGAACGAGAGAGTGGGGATTGGGCGAATGAGTGTTTTCAAGTGTTGGCCAAGGCGATCAAAGATCAC
>NZ_JBAUSA010000471.1:0-2358 GCF_049581465.1 Caballeronia sp.
AATCCGACTTAAGCAGAATGACCACGCTAGCAGAAGGACTCAAACCTAGCCCCACACTCTCCGCGAGCAGCACCCGCTCAAACCTAGCCCCACACTCTCCGCGAGCAGCACCCCTCCACCCTTCGCCTCCCACTCTCCGCAAGCACACCGCCCCACGCCCCAGCCCCCCCAAGCGCCGGCGGCCCTAGCCAATCAAATGCGGTGAACGCGTGTTCAGGTACTCCTGGAAGTCCTTCGCCACTTCCGGATGCCGCAACGCGAATTCCACCGTCGCTTTCAGATAACCAAGCTTGCTGCCGCAGTCAAATCGCGTGCCGTGATACTTGTACGCCAGCACTTGTTCGTCGGCGAGCAGCGATTGAATCGCGTCCGTCAGTTGAAATTCGCCGCCAGCGCCCGGCTTCAACGCGCGGATATGGTCGAAAATACGCGGCTTCAACACATAACGGCCAACCACGCCGAGATTCGACGGCGCAACTTCCGGTTCCGGCTTTTCCACAATGCCCGATAACTTGAAAATGTTGTCTTCCCATTCCTTGCCGTCAATCACACCGTACGACTTGGAATCCTGCGCCGGAATTTCTTCCACGCCAATGACCGAGCTGTGATAGTGGTCGAACACTTCGATCATCTGCGTCATGACAGGCGGCGTACCGTACAACAAGTCGTCCGCCAGGATGACCGCAAATGGGTTGTCGCCCACCAGCTTTTCCGCGCACAGCACGGCGTGGCCAAGACCGAGCGCTTCGGCCTGGCGCACGTAGAAACAATCCACATGACTCGGTTTGATGCTTCGCACGAGGTCCAGCAACTTCTGCTTGCCGCGCGCTTCGAGTTCGGCTTCGATCTCGTAGGACTTGTCGAAGTGATCTTCAATCGCGCGCTTGCTGCGACCCGTCACAAAGATCATCTCCGTGATGCCGGCGGCCATCGCTTCCTCGACCGCATACTGGATCAGCGGCTTGTCGACGACCGGAAGCATTTCCTTCGGGCTCGCCTTGGTCGCAGGGAGGAACCGGGTGCCGAGACCCGCAACCGGGAATACCGCTTTCGTAACTTTTAGCATTTGATGACCCTGATCCTCGTATCGTGTTTAAACGTCAAGCCTGAAACTGGTGAGCTGTAAAACGCAACTGCCATGATGCAGGCTGATGCACTGAGAAAAAAGTCTCGCGCGATGAATTTCTAATGAAATTTTCACGCCAATCCCGAACAAAAACCCCGGACGAAATCCGTGGACCTTCAGCGCGCACCCGCACCCGCACTACCAAGTACCCAAGTCGATCAGGCCGGCAACCGCGATAACTGCGCTTTCAACTTGTCCGACGTCGATTCGAACTCCGCCAGCCGCTTGCGTTCCTGATCCACTACGGCAGCAGGCGCACGGGCCACGAAACTCTCGTTTTCCAGCTTAACGCGCGCCTTCGATATCTCCTGCGCCAGCCGGTCTACTTCCTTCGTGAGCCGTTCGCGCTCAGCGGCCACATCGATTTCCACCTTCAGCACCAGCTTGTTCTCTCCGACGATAGCAACTGGTGCGCCACTTGCCTCCGCGTCGAGCGCGGCTTCGTCGGCGATGATCCGAACTTCCGACAATCGTGCGAGCGCCTGAACATAGGGCGCGAACGTCAGCAAGCGAGCCTCGTTGCCGGTCGCAAGCAACGGCACCTTCACGGCCGGCGAGAGGTTCATTTCTCCCCTCAGATTACGACATGCATCGATGACGCCCTTCAGTTCGGCCGCCCACTGTTCAGATGACTCATCGATCTTTGATGCCTCTGCCTGCGGATAGCGCTGCACCATGATCGACAATTCGCCCTCTTTCGCGTCCTTCGGATACAGGTCCGTCAGCGGTGCGACCTTCTGCCACAACGCTTCCGTGATGAACGGAATCACCGGATGCGCCAGGCGCAGCACGGTTTCCAGCACGCGCAACAAAGTGCGCCGGGTGGCGCGTTGCTGTTCGGGTGCGCCGTTCTGGATCTGCACTTTGGCTAGTTCCAGATACCAGTCGCAGTACTCGTCCCAGACGAATTTGTAGATCGCGCTCGCAACGTTATCGAAACGGTAGTCCGCGAAACCCTTTTCGACCTCTGCTTCCACGCGCTGCAACAGTGACACGATCCAGCGGTCCGCCTGAGAAAAATCGGTGTATCCGCCCGGCCCGCAATCGCCCGCCTCACATTCTCCCGGCTTGCCGAAACCACAATCGTGGCCTTCGGTATTCATCAGGACAAAACGCGTGGCATTCCACAGTTTGTTGCAGAAATTTCGATATCCCTCGCACCTTGCCAGATCAAAATTCACGTTGCGACCGAGGGTGGCCATCGACGCCATCGTGAAGCGCAGAGCGTCCGT
>NZ_JBAUSA010000472.1:0-4265 GCF_049581465.1 Caballeronia sp.
AAGAACTGGTTCGGGGACCACGTGATCATCGCGTGCACATGGATATCGGCGATCTGTGGGTTTCTATTCATCGTGCATGCGCTGACGGCAGATGAGCCCATCGTTGACCTGCGCGCACTAAAAGTCAGGAATTTTGGCATCGGTAGTTTGCTATCCTTCATAACCGGCATTGGAATCTTTGTCACGGTGTTCCTCACGCCGGAGTTACTGAGTGAGGTCCGGGGCTTCAGCTCCTTGCAGATCGGCATCGCGTTGTTGTCCGTTGGCGTATTCCAGTTGCTCGCGCTTGGCGTCTACGCGAGCGTGGCCAGGTTCGTCGATATGCGCTTGCTGATGCTGTTCGGTCTGGTGATGTTTGGGCTCGGATGCTACCTCTACGTGCCTCTGACCAACGATTGGGGCTGGCAGCAACTGCTGCTGCCGCAGGCGCTGCGTGGCATCGGCCAGCAATTCGCCATACCGCCGATCGTCACGATGGCACTCGGTTCGCTGCCGCAATCGCGCCTGAAATCGGCTAGCGGCCTGTTCAACCTGATGCGTAATCTGGGTGGCGCGATCGGCATTGCCGTCAGCGCGACGATGCTCAACGACCGGCTCAACTTCCACTATCTGCGGCTTAACGAAAGCGTCACCGTCGGTCGGCCGGAAGTGGAGTCGGTGCTGTCGGAGCAGACGGCCCACTGGTCGTTGGTGGCCGGAGACGCGCTGAATGCGACCCAGTCGGGACTTGCCAATCTGCATGCACTGGTGCTGCGCGAAGCGTTGGTCATGACCTTCTCCGACACTTTCTACGTGCTGTCGCTGTGCTTCCTTGTGGCTATCGCCAGTGTTTTCTTTTCCCAGCCCATCGTTAATGGCGCCCCGCCGCCGGATGCGCATTGAGGTCAATCATGAAAAAAACTCTTATTGGACTGCTGATCAGTCTCTCGCTCGCTGCATGTGCCGTGCAACCGGCCACCCACGCGGATTTGCCCAAGACTGTCGAGTCGGTGGCCCCGGTGAACTGGAGCGTGGAGGCGCCCAAGGATGACGTGGATGCGGCGACCTGGTGGTCGCAATTCGATGATCCGGTGTTGCACGAACTGGTGAGCTCGGTATTGACCGGCAACCTGGACCTGCAGGCGGCGCTAGAACGCGTCAAGCAGGCCGAGGCGATCACGAAGCAAAAGCATGCGGTGCTTCTGCCGGAACTCGACGCGACTGCCACTGCGTCGGACACGCGGATCAACACGCCGCCGCCACTCGGGTACGTGCGCCAGGGCGGTATCGGCCTGGCACTGAACTGGCAGCCCGACGTGTTCGGCGGACTGCGGCTGGACCTGCTCGCCGCGCAGGCGCAACTGGTCGGACAACAGCATACGGTGGATGAAGTCCGGCTCGCGCTCGCGGCCAATACGGCGTCGGCCTATATCGACCTGCGCTGGGCGCAATCGGAGTTGAATATCTTGCAGGACAACGTTGTGATCCGCCAGCGCGCATTGCAACTCACGCAGGAGCGCTTAAAGTTCGGCTTGTCGACGCAACTCGATGTGGCGCGCGCACAGAACCAGTTAAGCGAACTGGAGGCCAGGATTCCGCGTGCCCAATCGACTATTCAACACGAACTGAGCTTGATCGCGGTGTACTCGGGCCGCACGCCGGAATCGGTCGACACGCTCGTACTGGCAACGCCCGGTCCGATTCCGAATCCGGAGGGTGCCGCGCCGCAGACGCTGCCGTCAGAAGCGTTGCTGCGTCGTCCGGATGTGCTCGTGGCCTACGCGGAGGTCCAGCAGCGCGCGGCGGAGGTCGGTGTATCGAGAGCGGAGCGCTATCCGAAATTCACGCTGAATCTGAGCGACGGCCTGCTGGCGGCATCGTATGTCGGCATGCCCACGCTGACCGACAACCTCTTCAGCGCTGCATTGAACGCCACTAGCCCGATCTTCAATGCGGGCCGGATTACGGCCGATATCGAGCAAAGCAAGAGCAAGATGCGCGAATCGCAAATCGACCTTCATCAGACGATGCTTCAGGCGCTTAAGGAAGTTGAAGATACGCGCAGCGATCTCGTTAGTACGACCGAAGAAACACAACGTCTTACGGATGCGTTAAGCGCGTCGGACCAGTCGCTGAAGCTGGCGAACCAGCTTTATAAGGGTGGCGCGACGGACTTCCTCGACGTACTGACTGCGCAGCAGGCGTATTTGCAGGACTCGGATTCGCTCATCCAGGCGAAGCGCGAGCATGCGCTTGCTGCGGTGGCGTTGTACCGGTCACTGGGCGGCGGCTGGAATCAGGCTGCGCCCATATTCACTTCCAGCGCCGAAACGCTAAAGGGAGCGCCTTGAGACGGCAATCGTTTTAAGGCGGCACAGAGTAAGAGTAGCGCGCGGTTTTCTCCAGGCTGAACTTACGGCGCCGCGACCGCTTATTGGCAATGGAATCCATCGCAGAGACGATGGATTCCATTGTCGCGCTTTACAAGTGGCTTTCCGGTGCGAAATAAAAGACGCGATGCACAAGCTTGGCGCGCGAGGATCGTGCCCTTGAGGTTGAATTTGACACGGAGTATGTAGTAGTGTCGCGCCAGGTAATGCGAGCGGATTGCCGCTTGGTGGCCCTCAGCCCTGTTAGTGCCTCATAACATTACTAATTGCCGACGTCCTGGCCAATTTTTCAAGCGCAGCTGTTCGGAGATGCTCCACATGCCAAATTCAGACTTCAAGGTCGCTTCCGCCCCCGTGCCGACGAGCTCCGCTGCCCGTCCCGCCGAAGAGATCTTGAACCTCAAGGAAATCTCGCGTGGCTTTAAAAAGACGCAGGGCGAACTCCTCGTGCTTGACGGTGTCAACCTCTCGCTGCGTCAAGGGGAAATTGTCGGAATGCTCGGGCGCTCAGGTTCGGGGAAGTCCACTCTATTGCGGATCATCGCGGGACTGATCGAGCCGACCACGGGTGATGTCACCTATCGGGGTAAGCCACTTCGTGGTCCCGCCAAGGGCATTTCAATGGTGTTCCAGACGTTTGCGCTGTTCCCGTGGCTAACAGTTCTTCAGAACGTGGAAGCGGGCCTTGAAGCGCAGGGCGTGGGGGCAGTCGACCGTCGCACGCGCGCCCTGGCGGCGATCGACCTGATCGGTTTGGATGGCTTTGAAAACGCTTATCCCCGTGAGCTTTCAGGCGGCATGCGCCAGCGGGTGGGATTTGCACGAGCACTGGTGGTTGATCCGACGTTGCTGCTCATGGACGAGCCGTTCTCCGCGCTCGACGTGCTAACGGCGGAAAACCTGCGTACTGACCTGCTTGACCTGTGGACGCAGGGCCGGATGCCGATCAAGTCGATGTTGATCGTTACGCACAACATAGAAGAAGCCGTGTTCATGTGCGACCGGATTCTCGTGTTGTCGTCCAATCCGGGGCGGCTGGTTGCTGAGGTCGATGTGTCGTTCAAGCATCCGCGCAACCGTCTCGATCCGGCTTTCAGGGCGCTGGTCGACGAGATCTACGCCAAGATGACAGCCCGGCAAACAGGCGGTGCGACGAGGCAGACGCTTGAATTCAGCAGCCGTTTGCCGCACGTCTCGACTAACTTGATAGCCGGCCTCATTGAGGCACTTGCGGGTGCTCCGTATAACGGACGCGCGGATATGCCGGTGATTGCCCGAACGCTGCATCTTGAAGTCGATGACCTTTTCCCGATGGCTGAGATGTTGCAGTACCTGGGCTTTGCGGAACTACGCGAGGGCGACATCTTCCTGACTCCGGCGGCCCGTGTATTTGCCGAGTTGGGCACCCACGAGCGCAAGATGATGTTCGCGGAGCACTTATTGAAGAATGTTCCGTTAGCGGCGCGCATCAGGAAGGTGTTGAACGAGCGCCCAGGACACAGAGCTCCGCGAGTGCGCTTTGAACAGGAACTGGAAGATTTCCTGACCGATGGCGCCGCAGAGGACACGCTCGATGCCGTTATTAACTGGGGGCGTTACGGCGAAGTGTTTTCCTACAACGATCAGACGGAGCTGTTTAGTCTAGAGGATGTTGAGTCGTAGGACTCCGGGGTTGGGGCGGTGCTGCTTGCGGTGAGTGTGGGGCTAGGGTGGAGGGGGTGCTGCGCGCGGCGAGTGTGGGGCTAACATTGAGTCCTCCTGCTAGCGTAGTCGTTCTGCATAAGTAGTATTTTCTTGCTTATTACTGTTAGCCCCTATCCGGGGCGGGACTTCATTTCTTTGCAAACGCGCAAAGAAACGAAGCAAAGAAACGCGTTCAAACCGCGAATACCTAAG
>NZ_JBAUSA010000473.1:0-6991 GCF_049581465.1 Caballeronia sp.
CAGCTCGAGTGCCCGGAAAAATAAGGTACACGACGTCTTTCGTGACACTGTCACTAACGGGTTGAGCGCAAATGCCATTGGCTGCCATGCGCTTGCAGCTTGGATGCCCCAAAGCATCGTGCACTGCCATGGAAGCCTCGCCAATTCGATGGAACGGCGATGTGTCGCCGGCGATCGCATAGGTCACCTTGCCGTCGTAGACAACGGCCGCAACATCGCCTAACCCGGTTCCTGTTTCCTTCATGAAGGTCACCGTCGGGTCTTTCCTGGACGGACCAGGTATGACCACGTACCGGACCTTTTCCCCGTTTAATGGAGTTCTACCGTCGGCATAGGTAAGCGTTGTGTTGGGGTTATCAGGAGACACCTTATGCTTGATGGCGTAAGGCGAACCGTCCGCATCCACGCTCATCTTGGCGTCGAACAGGATAGTGCCATTTGCCAGCTTGATGAACGTGGTGTTGTTGTTCGGGTCCCGCCCGGGCTTGGCGGAATTCGGTACCCCGCACTGCGTATCGAACATCCCTTCGCCGCTGTGAGTCTTGTCGCATTCAGCGAAAGCCACCTTGTACTTATCAGCGACAGGTGTGCCCTCCAATGAGATCCCCTGGAAGACCTCAGCCGACGCCGCCGGGGGGGCGAAGACTTCGGCTTGGCAATGAGCCGAAACCAAAACGACAACGCCTACGAAGCCAGCGCGAGCGGAAAAACGCATCCGACCTCCTTGTTGTTTGATGTCCGGAAACCACTGGGCGCACCCACTATTTGCAAGCGCCTTAGACCGCAGCGTAATGCTTCGGCAATACGACTACAAGTAAATTCTCCGATACCTGCGTCGTCCGTCAAGCCGGCGATATTTCTGGCGCAACACCTTCTTCTAGTAAGCTTGACTAACTTATCTCGCTTGACTCACTTGACGCTTAGCAGGCAAAGGCAAAGCCATGTCCTCGGTCTCCGCATTCAAGCTGATCCTGCTTTCGCTAATCGTGATGATCGGCCTGCAGTTGCTGGCGAAGCGACTCAGGTTGCCGCCCGCTGCGGCGCTCTTGATCGGTGGGATTGGCATGGCGTTCGTGCCGGGCCTTCCGCCCGTCCATCTCGACCCGGACCTGGTGATTGTGGTGTTTCTCCCGCCGCTTCTCATGGACGGCGCCTACTTCTCCGTGTGGGACGAACTCAAGCGCAATATCGGCGGCATCCTGTTGCTTGCCATAGGTGCCGTTGCGTTCACCACGCTTGCCGTCGGGGTGGTCACCCACCTTGTTGTCCCTCACCTACCCTGGGGCGCCTGTTTCGCACTCGGCGCGATCGTGTCGCCACCTGATGCTGTCGCAGCCAAGGCAGTGTTGGAGCGCCTCGCGCTGCCACGCAAGATGATGGTTCTCCTTGAGGGAGAAAGCCTGCTCAATGATGCCGCTGGCCTTGTGCTGGTTCGCTTTGCCGTCGCGGCAGCACTTACCGGCGCGTTCAGCATCGAGCATGCGGCAGCGAGCTTCGCCATTCTCGGGCTGGGTGGCGTGGCGGTCGGTGCGGCCTTGGGCTTTGTCGTGATCAAGATTCTCCGCTGCCTTGCTGACGACTATCTCATCATCACGACCATGGTCTTGACGGCATGGGTGAGTTACATCGCTGGGGAAATGCTCGGGGTGTCAGGGGTAATCGCGACGGTCACCTGCGGGCTGACGCTAGGCTGGTATCAACACGAAGTAGTGAGCGCAACCGTTCGAATGCGCGGCGCGGCGTTCTGGCAGGTCATCATCTTTCTCCTCGAAGCGCTCGTCTTCATCCTGATTGGTCTCTCTCTTCGAGGCGTCATCGGCCGATTCGACAGTGCAAACGATGCTCTCATGGCGCTGGCGCCAGCCGTAGTTGCTGTGCTCGTTGCAGTCGTGCTATCCCGCTTCGTGTGGGTGTTCGTCATCGACCTGCTCGGCGTGTCATGGCGCCGCACAGTCGGTCGAACAAAAGCAGTCCTGGATTGGCGAACCGCAACAATCATGAGTTGGGCGGGCATGCGAGGCGTGGTTACGCTCGCAATCGCACTTTCGCTTCCGGACGCCTTGCCCGGACGGGATTTAATCCTGGTGGCCTCGATCGCCGTCATCCTTGTGACCGTGCTCGTCCAGGGAACGACCATTGGCCTCTTGATTCAGTGGGTCAATCCCGACCGGGGTTCCGACGGCAACGCGCAACACTTGACGGAGCCGCAGGCGTGGGCGCGACTGGAAGCGGCTCAGCTTAAGGCTGTAGAGCCGCTTGTACACGACGACGACGGAAAGCTAATTCATCCGCGATTGCTCGAACAATATACGTATCGTGCTGCTCTCACTAAGACATATGGGGACAGGGCGGAATTTCCGCAGGAAGAGCGCCTCACTCACTACGATGTCGTTTTGGCCGCCATTGCAGCCGGCCGCAAGGAGCTGCTGCGGATGCATCGCTCCGGTCTCATTCATGACGAGATGCTTCACGCGCTAGAGCGCGATCTGGATTTGCAGGAGGTGTCGGCGCGGCATGCGCGTGGTTGACCGCACATCGAACTTACGGTTCGTCAACGTCGAAAAACAACAACAAGTAGCTCGCGCGCCGGTGTACAAAAAGTGGTCAACACTCAATGAGGTCAAACAGCCATTGCTCGCTGTTTTTGTCACCCTATTATCGGCGTAGGCGCCTTCCAAATCTAACGATGCCACCGCAGTCGATTGCGAAGCTCATCCGACCTCATTTGACATGACGCATCGGGTAGCGTTAAGCGAACGACGCCTCAAACGTTATTTGACGAGGAAGTCATCATGCTGAACAGGCCGACTCTCGTAAGCAAGCAAGTACATACGACACTATTTTCTGTCGAGTTCACCCGGGACACCGGACGATTGCGAATACTAGAGAACGGCAACGTCATTGCGGAATGGTTTCCTCCAAACTCCTGGTTTGCAATCGCTTCGGTAGCAGGACGGAGTAGTTGGGGCACGCGTCCGGCCGAGCGCGATCTCGGCCTGTTACTCGACGACTTTCTTTGGCAGCGTCTGGGTACGCGAGATTGCGTCGCCCCTGATCCTTCGCCCGATGGTGTCACATAATTGTCGTCGGTCGGTGACGTTGTGGACGGCAAGCATTGCCCAATCCACTGCCGAATCCCGACGGTCTCAGGCGGTGTCGACGAGTTGCCCGTGTCCTCGGGCAACCTCCGGCCTATCCCCCAAAACTATCCCCACTGACGGCCCCCTCCTTACGTCGGATTGCGTGCGAACAATCGTCGGCGCTACTGTAGGTCATGCGTGCTTCTCGTCGCGCATCTGGACCTACAGGTCCCTTGAGCAAAGACTTGGCGCGGTTCGCCCGCGTCCCTTTGCTGTCGCACGGTTACCTCCTGCGATTGATTCAACGCTTCCAGAAGAAGTTCGGTGCGTGGCGCCAGCCGGCATGCTGCGACCCGACATGTGCCCTCTAGGGTGACGGCGGGGACGCGATACCGAGTTGTGCCTCTCGATACCGCTATGACCGGCCACCGGCAACTCAATGGTGTCATCGGCACAAGTAGCGCTGGATATCGATCGCCGATGTCCGGTCAATCAAGGAGTCTGAAATGAACTTGAAACTAGTAATGCTAGGCAGCGCCGCCAGCCTGTTCGCTATCACAGGAACGGTGTACGCGCAGGACGCTCCTGAAACCTCTCAGCAAACTCAGCAAACTGCGCAGCAGCAAAAACAGGAAGCTCCCGCGCCCGCAAGCAACGATGCTGCATACGGGGGCGTTCCGTCAGGAAACAGCATGTCAGCTAGCGGCCCTCGTCAATCGGACTGCCGCAACCGTCCTCAGTGCGACATCTTTTTCGGGCACTAGCCGAGGACCTTCGGCCGACATTGAACACAAACTTAATATGGAGTACTCGATGCTTAACAAACCAGTCGTTGCGCGCAAGCGCTTCAACGGTACGTCAATGTCGGCCGAATTTCATCGGGATACGGGGCGCCTTCGAATACTCCGGGACCGCACCGTTTTGGCGGAATGGTTCCCCCCTCACTCGTGGTTTGCGGTAGCGTCGGTGGCGGGATACAGCACCTGGGGAACACGCCCTAACGAGCGCGACCTCGCACGCGTGCTGGATGATTTTTTATTGCAGCGAACGGGCACGAGAGACCTCGTGACTTCGTGAGTGTCCGCATGGGGTTGGGGCGGTTCTGCTAAATATAAACACCGCCCGAAAGACCAACCCCTCCCTAGCCGTCCTTCAGATTCTCTGACGTGATCACTGCGTCGCCTTCGTTCCCGGCGATGGCCACCCCGGGAACAGGTTCGTCCATCCACGCGTCCAGCACGGTCGATGTCACAGCGAGGATGACTGGGCCAATGAAGAGGCCGACGATCCCGAATGCGAACAGGCCGCCCAATACGCCGGACAGGATCAACAACATCGACAGGTTGACCCCCCGCTTGATCAGGATCGGTCGCAACAGATTGTCGAGCATGGCGACGGCGATCGACCAGATCAGGAGCAGGATCGCGGCTACGTGAGCGTCGTGCCAGAAAAGCCAGGCGACGCCGCCGAGCAAAGGCAGTAAGGGACCAATCTGGGCGAGGCACAACATCAGCATGACCGCTGCCAGTATTCCAGCAGCGGGAACGCCAGCGACCCACAAGCCAATTCCGCCGAGCGCGGACTGCGCCACCGCCGTCACGACGATTCCAAGGGCAACCGCACGGATTGCCAGAGCACCCAGCTTCACGGCTCCCGCACCGCGCTGGCCGGCGAGCCGGGTTGCGAAGCGGATGACAAAACGCGCCGCTTGTTCGCCCTGGTTGTAGAGAATGCCCGCGATGATGATCGTGACGAACATGTGAATCACGAAGACCCCCACGGCCGCTGCGTGACCGAGCGTCCAGCGCGCCGCGACCGTCAGGTAGGGCTCAAGCTTCGCGAGCAAGCCGCCCGGCCCGGCGTCAGACAGGGTCTGCCATTCGCGCGCCAGGCGTTGGCCGGCCAGCGGGATATCGCCAAGCCAATCCGGTGGCGGCGGCAAAGCATAGTGCGGCAGGCTCGTGACAGCGCCCATGATGTCGCTCGCGTGCAGGGCCAACGTCGAGATTGCCTCATAGAGCGGCAGCACGATCACGATCAGGAGGATGAGCAGCATCACCGCTGTGGCGGCCCATCGGCGGTTGCCGCAACGGCGCTGCACCGCCAGCATCAAGGGCCAGGTTGCGACGACAATGGTGGTCGCCCAGATAAGGCCAGGAAGGAAGGGCCGCAAGATATACAGGCTGCCGATGGTCAACCCGGACAGAATGACGATCACAAGCAGGGCGCGAGCGAGATCGTATGGTTGGCGTGGGTTCACGTGGTACTCCTTACAAGGACGTGGTGCATTGCGCCGATCCGAGCCGCTAATACTTGAAGTTGATTGGCGTTGCTCCGGTGCCGGTCCGGAGGCCGCGGATATTGGATCATTAAATCGCCTGATGTCCAACGATATTCGCGCGTATGTATTTCGCCATTCGAGTATTTGCGTCAACCGGGTTGCGTACGACGGACAATGTGCCGAACAGCCTCGGTCAATGGCCAGGGGTTGGCTCTGGACCGCGAGCGTCGGGGACTGGGCGATACCCTTTCATTATCCTTTCCTTCGATTGCTCGCGCCGCGGCCACGCCCACGGGAAGATCGGGGTGGGCGTCCGGTTTAGCGGATCATCGCTGTGCATTCAATCTCGATATCGAACTCGTTCGGCCACGATGCCACCGGCACGAAGGTTCGGGCGGGGGGATTCTGAGGGAAGTGCCGGGCGTAGACGCGGTTGATTGCCCCGTAGTGCCCGGAGTTCGCGGCATATATCCGCACCATGAGCACATCGTCCAGGGACGCACCCGCCGCTTTCAGGCAATGTGCCAGTGCGATAAGCGATGCCTCGGTTTGGGTCTCGATGTCCCCCTTCACCAATTGACCGGTGGTGACGTCAAAAGGCGGAAGACCGGACACGAAGATCTGCCCCGCGCCCTTTGTCACAAGCGACAGGGGTATGCCCATTGCGCGTAATGCCGGCGAGAGAACCGGCACTTCAATCAGTTGTCGCATTGTGTCTGCTCCTTAACAAGGATAAAGCGAAGATAAAGCGCTTAAGACGAAATAGTATTCGAAATGGACAGGCGCGTTCGTCCACACGCTTGCACTTTGACGCATCGCAAAATATACCGCGGGTGGTGTCGATTTCTTCAAGTGTCGTTCGTCGTGCATATGAGGCGTTGGCGAAGCAACGTGGCGACGATCGAAAGGCGCTGCAATGCGCCCTATGCCCTTAAATCCATAAGGAGATCACTCATGACTTCCATAGATAAATCTGCGCAGGCCTTGAAGCCGGCCCAGGCGCTGGCTCAGTCGACCCGCCGATTTCCGGGTGAAAGCGTGCAATATCGGAGTGCGCGTAACGCGCTGCTGGCGGAAGAAATCGAAGTGCGACGCCACATCGAGCGTGCGGCCGCCTTGCGCCGCGCCCTTCCGGCCGGCGGAGAGTTGACTCAGGACTACCGGTTCGATGGCGAGCACGGGCCGGTGGCGCTGTCGCAAATGTTCGGCGCCCACGATACCCTCGTCACCTACAACTGGATGTTCGGCCCTAAGCGCGAACGGCCTTGTCCGATGTGCACCTCGTTGCTCAGTGCTCTGGACGGCGAGATGCCCGACATACTGCAACGCGTGGCCTTTGCCGTAATTGCGAGAGCGCCGATCGAGCGCATGGTGGCGTTCAAGAACGAGCGGGGCTGGAAGAATCTGCGGCTGTATTCGTCGGGCGGCAACAGCTTCAACCGCGACTACGCTGACGAAGATCCCGACGGTAGCGACAACCCTGCGTTTAATGTCTTCACCCGTGCAGGCGGCGCCATGCGTCATTTCTGGTGCGACGAGATGGGTCCGCAAACGGCCGATCCCGGGGAGGATCCGCGAGGCGCGCCTGATCCGATGCCACTATGGACGATACTTGACATGACTCCCGGGG